>JAZRNC010000133.1:0-2846 GCA_045647965.1 Eubacteriales bacterium
GGATTCTTTATGCAGATCGACGTTTTGGACAACGAGGTGCTTCGTCGTGCGATGGAGCATCCGGAAGAGTATCGGAGTCTCGCGGTGAGAATTTCCGGCTGGTCGGCAAGATTCGTGACACTCGACAAGGAATGGCAGGAAATGATTATTGAAAGAAGCACACAATCAAAATAATAGAGGTGAAATTATGGATATCAAAGAAATTTTATCAAAGGTTGATCATACGCTGCTTGCGGTGGATGCTACGTGGGAACAAATCCGCACGATTTTGGAGGATGCCATGTTTTGCGGATGTGCATCTGCTTGTATTCCCGCTTCGTATGTGCACCGTGCGGCGGACTATGTAGAGGGTTCTGTGGATATTTGTACGGTCATTGGCTTCCCGAGTGGGTACTCCACCACGGCATCGAAGTGTTTTGAGGCAGCGGAAGCGGTACGCGATGGCGCGGATGAAGTCGATATGGTCATCAATGTCGGATGGCTCAAGGATAAGAAATACGATAATATTCTTTCCGAGATCAAAGCGATCCGTCGGGCGATGGACGAAGTGAAGGCCGGCAAAATCCTCAAGGTCATCATTGAAACCTGCCTTCTGACCGATGACGAAAAGATTAAAATGTGCGAGATCGTTTCCGAGTCCGGTGCGGACTTTATCAAAACCTCCACCGGATTTTCAAAGGCAGGGGCGACGTTCGAGGATATCGCGTTGTTTGCCGCTCACGTAAAAAACGGTCTTAAGATCAAAGCGGCGGGAGGTATTTCGTCCGTGGAGGATGCAGAGAAGTTCATCTCCCTTGGCGCTGACCGTCTCGGAACGAGCAGAATCGTAAAAATCGCCAAAGAACAACAGCTTATATAATTGGCAAAACACTCGAAGGAAAATATGCGATATATCGTCGGACAAGATCTGCATATTCACACGAAAAATATTTAGTAAAGAAACGATCTGAAATCAAAAGGAGATATACTATGGGAAATCTTACTCCAACCCCGCACAACAGTGGAAATCCGGGGGATTTTGCCAAGACCGTACTGATGCCGGGAGATCCGCTTCGTGCCAAATTTGTGGCGGAGAATTTTCTTTGCGACCCCGTTCTTGTGAACAATGTACGAGGAATCAGCGGTTACACGGGAACGTATAAGGGAGAACGCGTGTCGGTTATGGCAAGCGGAATGGGGATCCCGTCCATTGGGATCTATTCCTATGAATTGTTCCATTTTTACGGTGTTGACAACATCATTCGAATCGGTTCTGCGGGAGCACTGCAGGAATCGATCAAGGTGCGTGATATTGTGTTTGGTGCGGGTGCTTGTACGAATTCGGCGTACGCGTCACAGTACGGACTTAGCGGTACGTTTGCACCGATCGCCTCGTTTGAGCTGCTCAGTACTGCTGTGGGGATCGCCGAGAGCCGCGGATTACGGTATCACGTTGGCAACCTTCTCTCGTCCGATACGTTTTACAGTGACGACACGGAAGCGGCCGGAAAATGGGCAAAGATGGGCGTTATGGCGATTGAAATGGAAGCGGCGGGACTCTATATGAATGCAGCACGCGCCGGAAAAAGAGCGCTGGCCATCTGCACCGTATCCGACCATATCATAACGGGAGAAGTGACCACGGCAGAGGAACGCCAGACGACGTTTACGGGAATGATGGAAGTAGCACTGGAAACGGCTCTCGCGTTTGCGTAAAGTCTGGGATTTTTTAGAAAAATTTGCAGGGGAGGGATTACGGAAGACCGAGCGGTCTTCCTTTGCTTTTTTCGGAAAAGTTCTTCTCCCTCCCCTTAAACCCCTCCCACATCGCAAAAAACTTCAAAGAAAAAGACAGAACAAATATGGATATGTTTTACGCCAATAAATACCAGGGGGAATTTTTATCCATTTTCAAAGTTTTCCTTCCCCCATTAAATCTCTTCCATCTTTCCACCTCCCAGAAAATATCTGTGCGGGATCGGGGGAATTTTGGAAGAAAGCCTTGATAAATCCTCCGCGATAAAATATAATATAAATATAGAGTAGGAAATCTTTGATTCGTTGAAGGGGAGGCTGAAATGGTTCTGATAGAATTGTTCGATAAAACCCCGCTTGAAAATATCATCACGTCTCTCGCGCTCCATCCCGATCGGGTGATCTTTGTAGGTCCTGACGTCCGCAAAGCTTATCGTGTGATCCCCGATTACCAAAAACTCTTTGCGGGACGAGGGGTGACGATTGAATTTTCGGCAAGAGGCGTGGCAAAAAATGATTTGTGGGGAACTCTTTCCGTCCTGCGGGACATCACGTCCGAGGCGGGAGAAAAATATGTTATTGATATTTCCGGCGGAGACGAAACGGCGCTTGTGGCGGCGGGAATGCTTCTTCGCGAACGGGGGGACGACAACGTTTCTCTTTTCAGAATCAATGAAATCAGCGGAAGGGGCGCATCGTTCCACGCAAAACCGGTGAAAAAAACGAAGGATGTGAACATTAAGCGCACCGTATCTTCGTTTCGGTGGGGGGATGTGTATCTCTCCAATGAGGAAAGTGTGGCACTTCACGGAGGACGAATCGTCGAATGCGGTATCGCCTTCGGACTTGGTGATCCCGAGGCGGCGGACGTCGAAAAACTGTGGAGAATCTGCCGTGCGGATTGCGGCGCATGGAACGCAAACGTCGGTAAACTCAGCGCGTCGATCAGCCGATATTCGGAGAACGGACACGTGTATCTCCTGGCGGATAACGCCGTTGGGCCAAAACACACACAGTTACCGCGCACATTCTGGAACAAACTTGTCAAAAACGGTCTCGTTGAAATCAAAACGGGAGAAGGCGGTCGCGGTGGGATTTTGTTTACGTTCAAA
>JAZRNC010000134.1:0-2637 GCA_045647965.1 Eubacteriales bacterium
CTCTTTGGAAACACCCGAGTCAGTGTGTCGCCTCACTCGCTTTGGCTCTGCGGAGGCCTCGCTCGATCAAGCGACGTGGCGAGATCAAACGGACAGTTCGTATCTTGCGCGGGGATAATGCAGATTTATGCTGTAGTTAAAGATAACTACAGATACAAACCTTACGTAGTGACAGCCGCAAGGTGGAGCGAAGTTTTCACTTTGGTGCAAACCAACGCTTTCGCGTGGTGACATAAGGAAAAACGAAATCGCACGTTTCCCCTACGTCCGTGGAAAAATAAAAACATTTCCCGCGGCAGCCTATTCCACCGGAATTACTAATCAAAACAAAACTTCGCGGTATCTCCCCATCTTCCAACTGAAGTAGCACCTCAAGGTGCGGAACGTTTCACAAGGAAAGAATCCAAAGAGAACCTTGGTTCTCTTTGGTGCCAAGATTGGTAAGAGGTCGGCACGAGACCTCTTATCGCCCCCGCGGCAGCGGAAATAGATTTTCTTGAAGTTTTTCGAAAACTTCACTTCCTCCGCCCTGCGCGGCAGCGAAAAACAATAAAATGTAACCGTATATGGAAAAACAACCGAAAATATTCGACAAAATGAGCGAAGTTTTGTGTGTTTAGACGGCGAATGGTGGAAAATATTTGCACGACGTATTGACAAACGGATATATTTGGTGGTATAATTTACACAGGCGAACTTTTGATCGCCCAATTTGAGAACGACAGTGCGGAGGTTAGGTATGCCGTCATACAAAAGACTGCTTGTCGCCTCGTCCAAGGGCGGGGTCGGAAAAAGTACGACTGCGATAGGACTTGCCGCAGCGTTTGCCGAATGCGGAAAACGCGTTCTTCTCCTTGATCTTGACCAGACGAGCCGAAGTCTCGACCTTCTCTCGGGCGTGGAGGATCAGGTGACGTTCGATATTGGGGACGTTCTCGACGGTGAGGGCGTGAACCGTGCGAAAATACGTGTGAACGATAAGCGCTTTGACGGAGCGGGACAGATCGATCTTGTGGCTGCCTGCTCGGCGGACAAGCTTCGGACGGCGGCAGAGGAAAAGGAAATCGATCTGCGCGACGTGTACAGAGAGGCGGTGCGCACGGCGCAAAATGATACGGAGCACGATATTTTCATATGCGATACGGGCGGCGGGGTTGGAACTGCCGCAGAGATCGCGGATCTTTTTGATATGACTCTCATTACCTCCGGTCAAACGCAAACCTCGGTGAGGGCGGCGGAATACGCGGCGGCTAAGCTTGAAGCGGCGGGTGCTGTGAATTTGCGGCTCGTGATCTGCGCGTTCGATCTGTTGGCGGTGCGGAGGGAAAATCGCGTCGGTGTCATTGAAATGATCGACCGAAGCGCACTCTCTTGTGTAGGAGTCGTGCCGTTTGATAAAAAACTGCAGGCGGCGCAGGATGCGGGAAAGCTTCCCGATAAACAGGCGCTTACATCGTGTGCGTATCGGAATATCGTCGGACGGATCGTCGGGTACGACGTGCCGTTGTTTGACGGAATGAGGGCGCTCAGACGCAAAAAAATGTTGGCATTTTGATCATGTCAGAATAAATCGGATTGATCAAAGACATTGGCTATGAGAATTAACAAAGATATTAAGTACAGACGAATAATATGAAAGGAACGGACGAATATGGATATCGCACTTATTGCGGACGACACAAAAAAAGAACTAATGACTCAATTCTGCATTGCTTATTGTGGGATTTTATCAAAGCACCACATCTGCGCGACGAGCATAACGGGAAAATACGTTCAAGAAGCAACAGGACTTGAAATTGAAAAATTGCTTCCCGGTTCTCACGGCGGCGAGCAGCAGATCACGTCCCGCATTTCATATAACGAGATCGACGTGCTGCTTTATTTCCGCAGTACCACGCCGAACCGCGAATTTGACGAGATCGAGTACAACCTTCTCCGTATGTGCGACGTTCACAACGTGCCGATTGCGACGAATATCGCGACAGCAGAGGTTCTGATCTGTGCTCTCGATAAGGGAGACCTTGATTGGCGTGAGATCATCAATCCCCGCTCGGATTATAACCGCCGCAGACGCGGAATCACGTATTGATTTCGAGCGAAGGAAATCCGTTTTTTGGAAAATTGAATGAAACGTCCCGCAAGCCGGCGGCGCGTCTCCGTGTGGGTACGCCCGGGGGGTGTGGGACGGTTTTGTTTTTTTGTGCAAGGTTTGGAGGAAATTATGATAAAAGTATTGTGTATCGGCGACGTGGTGAGCACGGGCGGCGTAGAACTTCTTGAGAGTGGCGGCAGACTTCGCTCTCTGCGGAATAAGTACGGCGCGGAGCTTGTGATTGTGAATGGGGAAAACTCTGCCGAGGGTAACGGAATCTCGAGGGATTCGGCAGAGCGGCTGTGTGACTGCGGCGCGGATATCATCACGGGCGGAAACCACACGTGGAAGCGCAAGGATATTTACCGTCTGCTTGACGAGGAGGAATTCCTGATCCGACCGGCGAATTATCCGTCGGAAGCGCCCGGTATGGGATACGTGATCGCGGATGTGCGCGGATACCGTGTGCTTGTGATGAATCTTCTTGGAACGGTGTATATGGATCCGCTGACTCCTCCCGCCGATACTGCCGAGCGCATTCTAAA
>JAZRNC010000135.1:0-2383 GCA_045647965.1 Eubacteriales bacterium
ACCGAATTCCCGCTTCTTGAATACTCCGAAGAGGATGACAGATTCTATGCAATGCACCATCCCTTCACAATGCCGATGGAAGAGGATATTCCGCTTCTCGATACCGATCCCGGTGCCGTTCGTGCAAGAGCGTACGACTGTGTACTTAACGGTACGGAACTTGGTGGTGGTTCGATTCGTATCCATACGACGGAAATGCAGAATATGATGTTCAAGGTTCTCGGTATCAGCGAAGAGGAAGCGGATGAAAAATTCGGATTCCTTCTTGAAGCCTTCAAGTATGGCGTACCTCCGCACGGCGGTCTTGCTTTCGGTCTTGACAGAGTTGTATGTTTGCTTCTCGGTCTTGACGATATTCGTGATGTTATTGCATTCCCGAAGGTACAGAATGCGTCCGAGCTTCTTTCGAAGTGTCCTGCTCCTGCCGATCCGGCTGCACTTTCGGAACTTGGTATCGCTGTTGTAAAAAACGAAGAAAACTGATCGAGATTTGGTGCTCGTTCAAAAATTCAAAAGCAATGAAGCGAGTTTGCACTAATATCATTTATTTCCTTATTGCACTTTTGATATTCGTATTATGCTCCTGTCAGTCTAATGACGCGGAGCATAATACTTTATCTGAATTCCCACAGAGATACTGCCTGATCTGCGATGTTCCGATCTCTTTATGTGGGGAGAATTATGGAGTTCGAGCTAATCTTATATGCATACCATGTGCCAAAAAGGTTTCCGCTGCCCGTTCCGAGCAATCTGCCGTGTTTAGCGTTAATTTTGTTCGGGAGCCGTTTTCCATCGGGCATTATGTTCATACGCTGAGTCCGGCAACGTGCGATGCTGCCGCAATCTGTCGTTATTGTGGGGCAGAGATCGGAGAACCTCTTTCACACATCGTAACGCGTGCTACATGTACGACTGTAGAGTACTGTGAGCTGTGCTACCGGAAACTCGGTGAAAAGCTGGAGCATATTTGGGAATACGACGGATGCGGCAAGTCTTATATATGCTCGCTGTGCGGTGCTTCGTCGATTGAGATTGCTTCTCACGACTATGTACAAGCGGATCATAGTGCACCTACTTGTGTAAAACCCGGGGACGTCTTGTACTCCTGTGTGCGTTGCGAGGATTCGTATTCAGAAATTCTTTCTCCCCTCGGCCATACGAGAGGGGAGGATGATCTATGCTCGATATGCAACCAATACGGCGTGCTTCTCGATGTCCCCCATGTTTCTCAAACGATACAGTACCCAAACGGATGCGAATCCATTTGTGCGGTTATGGCGCTTCGGTATATGGGAATAGAGGTTTCAGTCGATGAGTTTATTGATGATTACCTTCCGAAGTCACCATTATGCTATTATTCTCTCGGTGCCGATCCGGAATATTATTACATAGGGGATCCGAGAGATTCCGAGGGACTGTATTGCTTTGCACCGGCGATTCAAAACGCCTGCGAAAAAGCGATAGGGGATACCGATAATATGCGTGCCATTGTAACGGAAGTACAGAGTATATCCGATCTTTGCGACACCTACATCGACCACGGAGTGCCCGTTATTGTTTGGGCAACGAAATATATGATTGGCAAACTCTACTATGCGGATGCGTGGTGGATAGTCAACGAAACCGGTGAAAAACATCAGCTCCTTGCGAATCTCCACTGTTTTCTCCTCACCGGTTATGACGAATGGTATTATTACTTCAACGATCCGCTTGTCGGGCAGGTAAAATATTCGCGATATTATTCCGAGCTTTCATTTTCCGAGCTTGGTAAACGCGCGGTAGTGATAATAAACGAACAGCAATAAATAATTTTGATTTCAAAACAAGGAGAACGTTATGGAAACGATTAAAATGTGGGACAGTGTCCCCGGTATGTGTGAAGAAGAGCCAGTCCTTGAATTCTATCCTGCGGATAAAAAAACATCCGCTGCCACCGTCATCGTTTTTCCCGGTGGAGGTTACTCGCACAGAGCAGCCCACGAAGGACAGCCTTTTGCTGAGTTTTTTAATTCTCTTGGAATGAATGCGTTTGTGTGTCAATACCGTGTTTCTCCGCACCGTTTTCCGCTTGAGCTCCTCGATGCACGTCGCGCGGTCCGCTATGTAAGATATCATGCGGAAAAATTTGGAATCGATCCGAATCGCGTTGGTGTTATGGGCTCGTCGGCGGGTGGACATCTTTCCGCTCTTGTTTCAACATATACTGCACCGATCGATTTTGAGAATATTGACGAGATCGATAAAGAATCTCCGATTCCGAATGCTACGATTCTGTGTTATGCAGTGGTTCACCATCCCGACGAAATGGAGATCACACATAGAGGCTCCTATCGTAATCTTCTTGGGACGGATGATGAGAGCGTAACAAAGGCATACTCTCCCG
>JAZRNC010000136.1:0-8666 GCA_045647965.1 Eubacteriales bacterium
GTCACGCTGAAATGTCCCGAATGCGGCGGAGAAATGCATCGCGTTCCCGAGGTTATCGACTGCTGGTTCGACTCCGGTGCTATGCCGTTCGCTCAGCATCATTATCCTTTTGAAAACCACGACCTGTTCCACAGCCAGTTCCCCGCAGACTTCATCTCCGAAGCGGTCGACCAGACGCGCGGTTGGTTCTATTCTCTGATGGCGATCTCGACCCTTCTGTTCGATTGCGCGCCCTACAAAAACGTCATCGTTCTCGGCCACGTTCAGGATGAAAACGGTCAGAAGATGTCCAAATCCAAGGGTAACGCCGTCGATCCGTTCGATGCTCTCGAAACGTACGGAGCTGACGCGATCCGCTGGTATTTCTACACCGGAAGTGCTCCGTGGCTCCCCTCCCGTTTCAGCGGAAAAGCCGTACAGGAAGGACAGCGTAAATTCCTCGGTACTCTCTGGAACACATACGCGTTCTACGTACTCTATGCCAACATTGACTCGTTCGATCCCACGAAGTACTCCCTCTCCGACTGCAAGCTTTCGGTTATGGATAAGTACATTCTCTCCGTTCTCAACACAACGGTTCGCAGCGTAGACAATCACCTCGCCAACTACCACATTCCCGAAGCGGCAAAGGCTCTCTACGAATGTGTTGACGAACTGTCTAACTGGTACGTTCGCCGCTGCCGTGAACGTTATTGGGGTACAGAAATGACCGACGACAAGATCGCGGCGTATATGACACTCTATACCGCACTCGTTACGATCGCAAAGACAGCGGCTCCCATGATTCCCTTCATGGCTGACGATATTTATCGCAACCTCGTTTGCTCCGTAGATAAGAACGCACCGATCTCCGTTCACCTCTGCTCCTTCCCCGAAGTTGACGAAACATTGATCGACCGTGACCTTGAAGCCAATATGAAGACCGTTGTTGACATCGTCGTTCTCGGCCGTGCCGCAAGAAACGGTTCCAACATCAAAAACCGTCAGCCGCTCCAGTCGATGTATGTAAAATGCGACAACAAGCTCGACGTCTTCTATTCCGATATCATCCGTGACGAACTCAACGTAAAAGAAGTTGCGTTTGTTGACGATATGTCCGCCCTTTCCTCCTATTCGTTCAAGCCCAACCTCAAAACCGTTGGCCCGAAATACGGAAAACTCCTCGGACAGATCCGCGCTACCATCCAGGACGACGCGTACGACGGAAACCGTGCTATGGCGGAGCTCGAATCCACCGGCGCGATCCACCTCGACTTCGACGGCAGTGAAGTTGTGCTCACGAAGGAAGATCTCCTGATCGAAGTGAAGCAGACACCCGGTTATTTCAGCATTTCCGATGGTGGCATTACCGCCGCGCTCGACACCAACCTGACGGAAGAGCTCATCAACGAAGGTTTCATTCGCGAGCTGATCTCTAAGGTTCAGACAATGCGTAAGGAAGCTGATTTCGTTGTTACCGACCATATCGCAGTATACCTCACCGGCAGCGAGAAGCTCTGTACCATTTTGAAAAATAACTCGCTCGACTTCTCCGAGGTCGTTCTCTGCGACAATCTTGTATTTGAAGCAGCAAAATGTGACGGTTATACCAAGGAATGGGACGTAAACGGCGAAAATGTAACAATTACGGTAACAAAATTGTAATCCCGTCGGAATAGCACCCCATATTTTCTCCAAATTAGGCAAAACTGCCCTGCAATCCTTCGCACAAGTTGTGAAGTTTAACAAAAGAAAAATACGTCAAAACTATTGATTTAGATTGTCAGATTTGATATAATATAATTAACGAAGTATCAGTCGCTATTCGGATCGTTTTCGAATATGACCGGATCAATAAAAAATTATTTTGTGTGGGAGCGTATCATATGATTTCTCGTGATGTGACTATAAAGAATAGCGTCGGACTTCACGCAAGACCTGCTACATTCTTTATTCAGAAAGCTAATTCTTACAAAAGTTCTATCTGGGTTGAAAAAGAAGACCGTAGAGTAAATGCAAAAAGCTTGCTTGGTGTTCTTTCTCTCGGAATCGTTAAAGGAATGACCATCACTCTGATCGCAGACGGTCCGGACGAAGCGGACGCTCTGGAAGGTCTCAGCACCCTCGTTGATACCGGATTTGCAGAGTAAGCATAACAATAAGTTATAAATCAATGAGCGATGGTGCCCCGGCATCCTCGCTCAATTTGTTATAGGATACAAATAGCGAAAAATGGCGGAATTATCAAAAAATATCGAATTTCTGAGAGAAAAAGCGGCGGCCCTCCCCCGTCTCCCCGGTGTATATCTGATGCAGAACGCCGAGGGTAATGTGATCTACGTCGGAAAATCCCGATCTCTGAGAGACAGAGTGTCGCAGTATTTCCACGGAACGCACGACGAAAAAACCACAAAAATGGCGGCTGCCGTGCGCGATTTTCGTTTTATCACCTGTACCACGGAAATGGAAGCGCTGGCTCTCGAAAACAGTCTGATCAAGCAGTACACGCCAAAATACAACATTCGCCTGAAGGATGCCAAATCCTATCCGTATATCAAAATCGATATGCGCTCTCTTTGGCCGAGAATCACGATGACCCGTAAGCGCATCCCCGACGGCTCCCTGTATTTTGGACCGTATTCCTCCACGCAAACCGTCTACGGCGCGATCGCACAGCTCGAACGCACATTGAAAATTCCCACATGCAAGAAAAAATTTCCCGACGATATCGGGAGAGAACGTCCGTGCGTTTATTATCAGATCGGACGGTGCATGGGTGTTTGCACGGGAGACGTGACGCGGGAAGAATATCTTGAATCTCTCACTCGCGCGGCCGAAATTCTGCGGGGCGGAACACACGATGTCATTGCCGAACTTACCGAAAAAATGCAGACATCCGCCGAGCAGCTCGAATTTGAAGAAGCCGCCAGATACCGTGACGCCATCGATGCGCTCCGACAATTGGGCGAAAAACAAAAAGCCGTCGGTTCCCCCGACGTAGAATGTGACGTGATCGGTCTCCATATCTCGGGTCTTGATCACGAAAATTCAAGTCTTCGCGACTCTGCCTCCGTGTTCTACGTCCGAAGCGGATATATCGCGGACAGCGAGCAGTTTTTGTTCAGCGGCGACGAAATCACAGTCAGCCGTTCTCTTACGCCAACCGACGCGGAGGAAGAAGACTCCCCGCTCGGCGCTTTCCTGCTCTCCCTATATCAAGCAAGAGAATACATTCCTCCGGAAATTCTTTTGTCGTTTGAACTCCCGGAACACGAAAAAGAGGTGCTTTGCGAATACCTTTCCGAGCGTGCGGAGAGAAAAATCACGATCCGTACGCCCAAAAAAGGAGCCTCCCGTTATTTGTGCGAAATGGCAGTGGCAGATGCAAAAACGCACGCCGAAAACGCTGCCACCCGCGATAAAAATAATGAGCGCACTCTGCAGAATTTGGCAGACTTGACAAAAATCCCCACCATCCCCGAACGGATTGAAGCATATGATATTTCCAACCTCGGCGACGAGCATATCACCGCCGGTATGATTCTTGTGGAAATGGGGAAATTTAAGAAATCGGACTACCGTTCGTTCAAAATACGGCATCAGGACGGTCAGGATGACTACTCCGCGATGACCGAAGCCATCTCGCGCCGACTTTCCCATCTTGGGGAAATCGACAATTCGATGGGCACCGTTCCCGATCTGATCCTACTCGACGGTGGACGCGGCCACGTTTCGGTGATTCGCGACCTCCTTCGCTCGATGAATCTGGACATTCCCGTGTTCGGTATGGTAAAGGACGAGCATCACAAAACACGTACTCTCTGCGACGAAGAGGGAGAATTAAACATAGCGCGCCACCCCGACGTATTTCGGTTTCTGTACGGAATCCAAGAGGAAGTACACCGCTTTACCGTCAGCAAAATGTCGGGCGCCAAACGTAAAACCCTTCGTACGTCGTCCCTTGAAAAAATCAAAGGCATCGGTCCCGCCAAAGCAAAACGGCTTCTTGATCATTTCGGCTCCGTCAGCGCGATAAAAAATGCCACGGAAGAAGATTTTCGCGCCTGCGTGGGAATCAGCGAAAAAGATGCCGCCGAGCTATACCGGCATTTTCACTCCTGAGTAAGCAAAAACCAACAGAAAGGACGAATGAAAAATGACTGCCCATGAAATTATCAAGTCTTTATGCGCGTTGGCTGGTGAGGTATCCTTCACAAAAACCTGCGACACGGTAAAAGCCGGAGACGAAGACCGAGCCGTCACGAAGGTGGCTGTATGTATGTTTGCAACCCCGAATGTGATTCGGCAGGCAGTAACGTTCGGCGCAGAACTTCTGATTACCCACGAGCCGACCTACTACGACCATATGGACGTCCACAAAAACGAAGCGGTTGAAAACGCCAAACGTAAACTTCTCGAGGACTCCGGGATCGTGCTCTGGCGATACCACGACTACGCGCATGCCGTCCATCCCGACGTAATCAACGTGGGAGTTGCCGATACGCTGGAGCTGGATGCAAAGATCGAATATATCCCCGGTCGTGATACCGTTCGTTTTCAAATGAATACCCCCATCACCGCGCTGGAACTTGCAAAAATTCTGGAAGATAAACTCGGAATCAAGCATCCGAGAATATGCGGCGCTTATGATATTCCATCAAAAAACGTGTCTCTCATGTGCGGCACACCGGGTGGAACGTTTGACGAACTGAAAAGTGACGGATGCAACATCCTCTTGACGGGTGAGGCGTGCGAATGGGGAATCGGTGAATACGCCCGCGATGCCGCTGAACTCGGTTTCAATAAAACGCTCATCATTATGGGTCACATCGGCTCGGAACGTGACGGAATGAAATACACCGCCGAAATGCTCCGTCGTCTCCATCCCGAACTTGACGTAAAGTACCTTGAGTGCGGCGAAGTCTATCGCTACACCGACAGCTTTTGATCCGCAATAACCAATCATTCATTAAGGATTCACTACTTGAAAGGATATATAAAATGAGAATTATTACCGGAAGTGCACGTGGCACTAAACTTGATGCTCCTCTGGGAGAAAACACCCGCCCTACGACCGACCGTGTCAAAGAAGCGATTTTCTCGATGATACAGTTCGATATCGAAGGAAGAGCCGTTCTCGATCTGTTCGCCGGCAGCGGTCAGCTCGCGCTGGAAGCCCTTTCCCGCGGTGCTGCCCGTGCTACGCTCATCGATCAATCCCGTGATGCCGTAGATATTATCATAAACAACGCAAAAAAAACGCATTTGTTTGAAAAATGCCGTGTTTCCGCCGCAGAATACACCTCTTTCATTCGCGGTGCGGCAGGCCACGAAAAGTACGATATCATCTTCCTTGATCCGCCGTACAACACGGGACTTTTGCCCTCTGCACTGAAAGCACTTGCCAAGGGGGATCTTTTTGCCATCGGCGCGCAGATCATCTGCGAAACCGATTGCGATATTCCGACACAGAAAACCCGTCTGCGTAAAAACGAAGATGCCGCTGAAGAAGCAGTCCTTGAGGATGTTTTTGGAGGAGACGCGGAACTTGCCGCTCTGTTCACCGTCAAAAAATCCACCCTGTACGGAAGAACACGCATTACCGTATTAACCCCGGCAAACGACTGATTTATGACGAATACGGAGGAGGAAACCATGAAAAAAGCCTTAATTACCGGCAGTTTTGACCCGATCACAAGCGGGCACGTCGATCTGATTCTGCGCTCATCCGCTCTTTTCGACGAAGTATACGTCGTCATCCTCGCCAATACCGAAAAACAAAGCGGAACGTTTTCCCCCGCTGAGCGTCTTGAACTTCTGGAGGAAGTAATCACCTCCCTTCCGTGCAAAAACGTCAAAGCCGCCCTGCACGGTGGACTTACGTCCGATTTTGCCAATAAAGTCGGTGCCACGTTCATCGTTCGCGGTGCACGTTCTGCCGCCGATTTCGACTATGAGTACAACCTTTCGCTGATTATGAAGCGATTCGATCCCACGCTTGAAACGATCATCCTCCCAACCGCTCCCCACCTCTCCGCCATCAGTTCTACCTATGTCAGAGATCTGTTGAAATACGGTTGTGAACTTGGGGATGCCGTTCCATCGTCGTGCAAAGAGAAAATGATCCATCTCTACAAGCAAAAACAAAAATAATTCTGAAAAACGTCAAAAATGGGGGTATCGCATTTAGCAGCCCCCATTTCTTGCTTTTATTTTTTTATTATGCGTTTTTATTCACACGTCTCGGCAAGACGAACCACGAGCTTAGCAGATTTTTCCGCCGCTTTCTTTGCAAACTGCGGATAATCCTCGCAAGCGCCACCGTCCGCATCGTCCGAAATGGCACGGATCACGACGAACGGTATTTGGTTGACGTAGCACACCTGACCGACAGCCGCGCCTTCCATTTCGCAGGCAATTGCCCCGAAACGAGAAACGATCGTCTGCTTTGTCTCCACGTCAGCAATAAACCGATCCCCAGAAGCGATCGTTCCGCGTACAGTCTTCAATCCAAGCTCCTCAGCGAGAACTACGACCCTATCCGCCATGCGTCCGTCTGCCGGAATTTCAACGATATTGATTCCCGAGATGAGTCCAACAGGATCGCCAAGTGCCGACGTATCCATATCGTGCTGGACAACGTTATCGGAAACCGCAACGTCTCCAATGGAAAGAGCAGACGTCAGTGTTCCGCCAACTCCCGTATTGATAATAAAATCGGGCGAATACGTCACAGCCATCGTTTGTGCACACATCGCGGCAAACACCTTTCCGATTCCACAAACTGCGCACACTACCTGACAGTTTCCGATCATACCAACGGTAAATCCGATACCGCCAACGGTTTCGCACTTCGTATCCCGCATTTCCGATACGATATGCTCCGCCTCAATTTTCATTGCCGCAATTACTCCAAGTGTCATAGGGTATCCTCGCTTTCTTAACCTTTCTGTTCATCCAGTTTCATTTCTTTGCCGCACGCATCACTCGGCATTCTCCAGCTTCCCCGCGGCGACAGTGCCACCGATCCCACCTTCGGACCGTCGGGAAGAGCACTTCGTTTGAATTGCTGCGTGTAGAATCGGCGCATAAACGTATTCAGCCATTTTACAATGACCTCATCCGAAAATTCTCCTGCAAACGCCGCTTTCGCTTCACGGAAGATCTTTTCCGGTGTCTCTCCCCATCTCACGAAGTGGTAGAGGAAAAAGTCGTGAAGATCATACGGACCGACGATATCTTCCGTCTTCTGCGCAATTTCACCATCCTTTGCCGGAAGAAGCTCCGGACTGACGGGAGTCGCGAGGACATCTTTCAACACCACAGCGAGCGCGTGATTCCCATCCGTTTCCGCTTCATCGGCATAATACGCCACAAGATGACGCACGAGCGTTTTCGGAATACCTCCGTTTACCCCGTAGTTTGACATATGATCCCCGTTGTACGTTGCCCAACCCAGTGCCAACTCCGAAAGATCTCCCGTTCCAATCACGAGGCTACCGTTGGCATTGGCAATATCCATAATGATCTGCGTTCTCTCTCTCGCCTGCGAATTCTCGTACACGACGGAAAGATCGCTCGGATCATGGCCAATATCCCTGAAATGAATATCCACTGCTTCTTTGATATCGATCTCTCGGAACGAAGTTCCAAGCTCCATCGCCATTTTTTCCGCATTGGATTTTGTTCTCGACGTCGTGCCAAAGCAAGGCATCGTAACCGTTTGTATTTCCGAACGGGGACGGCCAAGATGATCCATCGCCCTCACCGTAACGATTAAAGCGAGGGTGGAATCCAGTCCGCCCGACAACGCCACAACGCACCCCTTTGCCCAAGATGCACGAATACGCTTCGCAAGTCCCCTCGACTGAATGTCAAGAATTCGGCGGAACGTCTTTTTTCTCTCTTCCATCGGAGGAATGAACGGATGCTTCTCCACGGCATCGGAAATATCGCACTCCGTCATATTAAGCGAGAACGGAACAACGCAGTATTCCCCACCACTTGCGGGGTACGTATTCAGGCGCATACGGTCGTGCTCGAGATGCATCAGATCCACCGTACCGCACAACAGTTTTTCCCCCTCAAACGGACGTGCTTCGGCCACAATCGTTCCATTCGCCGCGATCACGCAGTGTCCCGAAAAAACACCGTCCGTCGTCGACTCGCTCTCCCCGGCTGAGGCATAAACGTATGCCGCGATCAATCTGCCGGACTCGCTCTGGAGCAAATTACGAACAAATTCTTCTCTGCCGATCACCTCGGGGGAAGCCGAGAGATTCACGATCAGCGTTGCCCCCGCTACCGCATGGGATCGGGACGGCTGAGAAATACCGCAAATATCGTCTCCCAGTTCGCATCCAATGCGAAGAGATGGCATCTCGCGACAGCCAAACAGTATTTTCGTGCCAAACGGAACCGTCCGTCCGCCGAAAACAACGTCAGCCACCTCGGTCGGTGCCGATGCAAAATATCTGAGATCGGCGTTGTCCCCATAATTTGATAGAACACTTCGCGGAACTAGTCCGAGAATTTCTCCGTTTGCGATGGCGGCGGCGCAGTTATACAGTTTTCCACCACATCGCACGGGAACACCGACAAAGGCAAGGATCGACTTCCCCGCCGTGTGAGTGGCGACCGCGCATACCGTCGTCTCTGCATTCCGGAGAAGCGAATCCACAAAAAGC
>JAZRNC010000137.1:0-8764 GCA_045647965.1 Eubacteriales bacterium
TCACCACCAATATCACAAGAAAAGACCGGGGTTTATGGTTCCGGTCTTTTTTTAGTGATATTGAGCTTTCGTTTCACCCCGCCGCATCCAACATATTTTCAATAAAAATCCCGTACCCTTTCGTCGGGTCGTTGATGAGCACGTGCGTCACCGCACCAACTAACTTTCCATCCTGTATAATGGGACTGCCCGACATCCCCTGTACGATGCCACCCGTTTTTTCAAGTAACTGCTTATCCGTCACTGTAATTGAAAAACTGCGGTTATCCCGACTGTTTATGCGAATTTCATCGATCGTGATCTCGTATTTCTGTGGCTCACCGTCTCCGAGAGTACACCAGATATGCGCCTTGCCCTTCATTACGTCTCTGCGTTTACCGAGTGTGGTTTCTTCCATTCCACACCCCGCCGGAATCTCCGCGAGGATCCCGTAGACACCGCATTCCGTGTTTTTTAAAAGAGTTCCCGTTTTTTCCGAAGTAAAATACCCCTGCAGTTCTCCCGGTGTACCAACTGCTCCTTTTTTGATTCCCGATATCTGCACTTTCATCACCGTACCGCGTTCCATCTTCAACAGTTCTCCCGTTTCAGCATCGCATATCCCATGCCCCAGCCCTGCAAACGCCCCCGTATTTGCATCAACAAACGTCACTGTCCCGATTCCCGCCGTAGTATCGCGGATCCACATTCCCGTTTTTCGTTTGCCATCCGTAGAACACAGGGCCGGCGTGAACCTTACGGTATCTTCATTACCGTTACGAATGAACGTAATCTCAATCATATTGTCGGAATTTTCTACGCGTTCGATCATTTCAGACGACGTATGCACGTTTTGCCCATTCACACGGGTGATAATATCATTGATCCGTAGTCCCGCGTCGTATGCCGGAGATTCCACACCGTTTTCCGTTTCAATTTCGGTAAAACCCACGATCACGATGCCGTGTGAGAAAAATTTCACCCCAAACGGTACGCCGCCAACAAGGATCTTCGTATCGTTTACCGCCGCAGCATGAGCCCACAGCCCACTGTCCTCTCCCCCGAAACACGTCAGCGTTATAATAATTGCCAATGATACGGCAAATAAATTCGTTTTTTTCAATATTTTTTTCATTTCACCATACTCCACTTTTCACTTAACGCAACTTGCGCTTGTCATTTAATTTGCTCCGCTTTGCAAACTTTATGTGTGGCGCAAGTCAAAAGAATATGGCAATAATCCTTCAATATACATTCATTCCTTTGTTTTTTTTGAAAAATTGCGATATGCTGTCGGTGAGCATCCGCAATATTTTTTAAAAAATCTGCTGAATGAATAAATATCTGTAAAATTCATTTTCTCCGCTATGTTATAAACCGAAAGATCCGTATCGCGCAGTAATTTTTTCGCATACGCTCCTCTCAGCTTACGATAATATGTTATAATGTTTTCGTTATACATGGATTTAAATCTACGCATCAAGGTATATTTGTTAATTAAAAATTGTGTCGACAGCGACTCCAGAGTTATTATTGATAAAAAATTATTATCTATAAAACTTTTTATGGAGATTATATGATTTTCGGTATCCAAACTTACGTTATTGTTATGATTTTCAAATTGCATCAGAATACAATTCAAAAGCTCAAGCATCTTTGCCTTACAAAGAAACTCATAATTATATGATTTTTCATTATATAGATTTATCAGTTCAAAAAATAATTTTTTAAAAACTTCAGCGTCATACGGAACAAAAACAGTAGGAACATTTACATTTGCCAGTACATCCTCTTGAATAAGAGAAAGCTCATAACACGACATCTTTTTTTTCGATTTAAAAGATATGGGGGTCATCTCGCTCTTATCATTATATATAACATCAAAATGTATATGCGGCTGTTCAAAATTAACGTCCCCCACCGATTCAAATTTATGCGAAATATCGGGACGTATAAAAACCACATCATTCTTTTTGCAAATATACTCTGTATCGTTAACGGTAATCTTACATAACCCGCCACTAACATAAATCATCTCATAATCAAATATTATCCGTTCTTCAATGGAAAACGGTGCAAGAATTGTTGAATATGTTGCTCTTCTTACATACGGAGAAAATGAATTCTTGTTCATAGCAATTCCCTTTTTATAACCTGCAAATAAATGACAAATCATTTGCCAATTATGGATATTGTTTATTACCTGCTGAATCAATATAATTATACTATAGATTCATAAAAAAAACAAGGAGACACAATCATGTTTGAACTTTCAAAAATGACTCATTTTGAATCCCGATCGATCTCCGCTGAAAACTTTACCGGAGAAAAAGGTAAGGGCGGTATGGCTACGGAAGGTTGGGGAAAACACGCGTCCCGCGATCTTGGTATCGGTTGGAAGGTTTCTCCGGCTATTGTCGTTCCAGCCGGTCAAACAGTTACTCTCTGTGATATTGCAGGTCCCGGCATGATTAAGCACATCTGGATCGTAGACCTCGCGGATATGAACAGACGGTTAAACATCCGTATGTATTGGGACGGAAGCGATACCCCGTCCGTGGAAGCACCGCTGAACGATTTCTTTGCCTCTGCCGACTATCTCGAATACCGTCAGTTGACCTCTGCCGCGGTATGCGTAAATCCCAGACGCGCTTTCAACTGCTATTGGGAAATGCCGTTCTATAAAAATGCAAAAATCACGCTGGAAAACATTCACAACAAGGATATTGGCGTTTTTTTCCAAATCGACTACGTTATTGGTGATATTCCCGAAGGCCTCGGCTATTTCCACGCGCAGTTCCGCCGCGTAAATCCTCTCCCTTATAAACAAGTATATACGATTCTTGACAATGTATCCGGAAACGGTCATTATATCGGTACCTATATGTTTTGGGGAGTCCATAACAACGGCTGGTGGGGCGAAGGAGAAATAAAGTTCTACCTTGACGGAGATACGGAGTTCCCGACCATTTGTGGAACGGGTACGGAAGACTATTTCTGCGGTGCCTGGGACTTCACCATCAACGGAAAAGATCCCAAAAATGGCGGAACATATGTGGAATTCTGCACGCCATATGCAGGTCTTGCCAAAGTCATTCGCCCCGATGGCCTTTACCGTTCTCAAATGAAATTTTCCCTCTACCGCTGGCATATTCCGGATCCGATTTACTTTAAGAAAGATATCAAAGTCACTATTCAAGCTCTCGGCTGGAGAGATGGCGGACGGTATCTGCCGCTTCAGGACGATATCTCATCCGTTGCCTTCTGGTATCAGGATACTATTTGCAAAACCTTCCCCACTTATCCGACTGCGGACGAGCTGGAAATTATTTAAAAAAATATGGAGTCTCACTTCAAAAAATACGGTATACCTCTTTTGAGATATACCGTATTTTTGTATAACCATCCTTTACTTCCCAAGGCTTTCGCATCGACTTTTTTGTCAATATTTCAAACGCCGAACAAGGACTCTCAGACAACAGTAACATTAAGTCGATGAAGTTTCATCATCCTTCACGTACTCGATGATGTCGCAGAGATTACATTCCAATGCTTGGCATATGCGGTCTAAAATATAACTGTCATAACGAACAACATGGTTTTTATAGTAGCGGTCTATCGTTTGAAATTTAATCTCCGTTCGCTTGGCTAATTCATATCGAGTAATACCACACTTGTCTAAATATCTATCTATAGTCAATCTTACCATCAATCCCCCTCCTTTAGTATATATTCTATCGGATATATACCTGATTGACAATCTCTCTGTTTTGGTATATACTTATATAGGTATATATACTAAAGGAGGATTTTATTCTATGAAATTGCTGATTGTTGGTTCGCGAAGTATCACAGACTTCGACTTATCGCCTTATATTCCCTCGGATATTGACACCATTATTAGCGGCGGTGCATGCGGAATTGATACCTTGGCAGAACAGTATGCCGACTTGCACCGTCTCTCCAAATATATTATACGTCCACGCTATGAACTTTACGGACGTGCCGCGCCACTCAAACGTAACGAGCAAATGGTTGATATGGCCGACGCCGTACTTATCATATTGGACAGCCGTTCTAAAGGTACACGCTTTACTCTGAACTATACGAAAAAAATGAACAAGCCACTCACACTCATTCAATTATGAGAGTACAGTTGCTTGAAAAATTTTTATATTCTTTTCTTTACCGGGCGTGCCAAAGAGAACTTTATCTATAAAAACGTGAAAATGACAAAGAAAAAAGCTGTGACAGTCAAACGCCATCACAGCCTCTTTTTTCATTGCAATTAAGTAAAACTTGCGGAAATCAATTATTCCGCGTATACGCTAACCTGTCTTCTGCCATTAGCGATGTTTTCGAATTTTACCTTACCGTCGATAAGTGCGAACAGAGTATCGTCTGTGCCGCGACCAACGTTATTACCGGGATGAATGTGTGTACCTCTCTGGCGAATAATAATATTACCAGCGATTACTGCCTGTCCATCTGCCTTTTTAACGCCAAGACGCTTGGATTCGCTATCACGACCGTTCTTGGTAGAACCAACACCCTTTTTATGAGCGAAGAACTGTAAGCTAATTCTAATCATTGTTATTTCCTCCATTTTAATTTAATAATGGTTCATGCCTCAACAGAATCAACGTCAAGATAATCGTAGTATTCTTCCACAAGATCGTTGAGCTGACAGAAATATCCCTCGAAAAGACCGGAAACTGCAAAACGCTTTTTTTCGTCCTTTTCGTATTCGGGAAGCGCAGATTTACATTTCACTGTAATATCCGTCGTTTTTTCGTCAATCTGATAATCAGTCGGACAACCATACGCAACTTCCAATGTATTAAGAATAAGCATTGTCATAGCCGAGATTGCCGCACACAGTATATCGTCGCCCTCTTCACCGAGTCCTGTATGACCCGTTTCACGAAAGCCCCAAAATACACCGTTTCTTCTGAAAAATACAATCTTTGTCACTATGTTATCTCCGTTGTACTGTTTCCCTGCTACCTAAGAATTAAAGAGCGATCTTTTCGATCTGAACCTTGGTATAAGGCTGTCTGTGACCGATTTTCTTCTTTTCGTTCTTCTTCGGCTTGTAGGTCATAACATAGATCTTCTTGCCTTTACCGTTCTTTACTACGTTAGCGGTAACGGTTGCGCCTTCTACTACCGGCTTACCGGACTTGAATCCTTCATCGGTAGATACTGCGAGAACCTTGTCAAATACGACCTTGTCCCCTTCAGCGCTTTCGAGTTTTTCAATGAAGAGAATATCCCCCTCATTAACCTTGTACTGCTTTCCGCCTGTTTCAATAATAGCAAACATTACAGAAAAGCACCTCACTTTCTTTTGTGAACTCGCTGAGCAGGTAAACCGAAGTTTTTTAAAACCTGACATCATGCGGCAGAATATATTATATCACAATTCTTTTCCATTGTCAATGCTTTTTTCTATTATTTTTTCTTTTTCGCTAATTTATCTCCGGATAAAAAAGTCTCTCCGCCAGGTGACGGAAAGACCGTTTTTATTTTATTTACCCGCTTTCATTTCTGCGGCTTTCAGTGTGTTTTCAAGAAGCATCGTGATCGTCATAACGCCCACTCCACCGGGAACGGGGGTAATAGCGGATGCTTTTTCGCTGACCGCGGCAAAGTCGACGTCTCCCGTCAGTTTTCCTTCCGCCGTACGGTTGATTCCGACGTCGATTACAACTGCCCCGTCCTTCACCATATCGGCAGTGATGAAATTGGGTTTTCCGATTGCCACGACGAGGATGTCTGCGCGACGTGTTACCTCTGCAAGATCCTTCGTGCGCGAATGGCAGATCGTAACCGTTCCATTCGACTGAAGGAGAAGCATTGCCATCGGTTTTCCGACAATATTACTTCTGCCGACGATCACGCATTCCTTGCCGCTTATGTCGATCTTTTCGTATTCAAGCATTTTCATAACCCCTGCCGGTGTACAAGGAAGGAACGTGTAGTCACCGATCATAATGTGACCCGTATTGATCGGGTGGAACGCATCCACATCCTTTTCGGCGGGAATAGCTTCAATCACCGCTTTTTCATCGAGGTGCTTCGGAAGAGGAAGCTGAACGAGGATACCGTGAAGTTTATCATTCGCCTTCAACTCTTCCAGTTTCGCGAGAAGCTCTTCCATCGTCGTATCAGCCGGCATTTCGTGAACTTCCGAATAGAAACCACATTCTTCGCATCCCTTTTTCTTATTTCTGACGTATACCTTGGAGGCCGGATCTTCCCCGACGATCACAACAGCAAGTCCGGGCTTGATCCCTGTTTTTTCTTCAAGTTCACGACCGCGGCGAGCAATATCCTCTCTTGCGGCAGCGGAAATGATTTTTCCATCAATAATATGAGCCATTTTTATTCTCCTTTTTCGTTATGCGTATTATTCGTCTCTTCTTCCGTATCGTTGGATTCGCCGGATTCCTCATTCATATCCGTTTTTGTGTCATCCAATACCGTCGTTTCGGACGCTGACGTTTCCGTCAGTTTTTCAAACGTCGGAACGTACTCTTCGTCCTTCGGGGATGCAGCTTTTACCTTGCTTTTTTTCAAAAGAAAAGCAAAAAGAATGATTCCCGCCGCACATGAGAGAAGACCGACAATCTGTGACACTCTCATCGGCCCAAGCATCAAGCTGTCCGTACGAAGTCCTTCGATCAGCATACGGCCGAATCCATACCATATCATATAAATGCACAGGATCTGACCGTCGAACTTTTTCTTTTTAAATGTGAGCATAATAAATATGAGCGCAACAAGATTCCAAAGAGATTCGTAAAGGAACGTCGGATGGACGTATTTCTCAATGGCGAACGTATCACTGTTTCCAATGCGGTAGAGAATGCCCATTCGCCACGGAAGATCGGTTTCCCCGCCATACGCCTCGATATTGATAAAATTCCCCCATCGCCCAATGATCTGTCCGATAAGAACGCTGGGTGCAAGAATATCAAAAATCTTAAACGGATGTACTCTTTTCGCTTTGGCGAAAACGATTGCTCCGAGTGAACCGGCAAGCACGCCGCCGTAAATGGCAAGTCCCCCGTTCCATATAGCAATCACGTTGTAAAGAGTACCGAACAGGTTTTTAAAGAACGATCCGCCTGTCACAAGGTATGGAAACTCATTCCACGTAAAAATAACGTAGTAAAGACGCGCACCAAGGACACCGCATACGATAGCAACGAACGCCAGATCAATGATATCATCACTTGTCAGATTTTTTTCGGATTTTATCATGTGCATCGCCCACAAAACGGCGAGAATCATACCGCACGTGATAAGAATTCCGTACCAAGCCACATCCACATTGATGAGAGGAATGGTAACCGTCCGATCAATATGAAAGGGTTCGATCCCAAGTCCCGGAAAGGAAATGTAATACATAGTTTTCCTCCGTTTATTATAATTATGAGATATTATACCATATCTCCGTCACTTTTGCAACTGATTTTTCATAAGCTATGGCATTGTTAACATTTTTCATCCGTTTTTTTCTTCCGCGAAAAATTTTACTCGGATTTGTTATTTTGTATTGACATCATATTTTTTGTGTGTTAAAATGACCTTAGTTCATACACAGTACTACATTGAACTGACATAAAAGGGGGAAATACCTATGACCGAAATTTACAAGCTTGCCGAAAATATTTATCGCGTCAAGCATTGGGAACGAAACGTAATCCGCGAAACCTTACTGACAAAGTATAACATTATCAACCCCGCTCCGAATGGAGAGCCGGAGCTTATCTATTCGGGAGAGGACAGCACCGCTGTTTTAGAAAATGGATACAAGCTTGAGTTTTCGCTGAGCGCCGGAGAAATGGGCGGTTTCGACATTCGTCTGCCCCTCGATCCCGCTGACAGACTCTACGGTCTTGGTGACGTTGACCGCCAGAATATCGAAAAACGCGGTCATTCCGCTTTGATTCAAATTGCAAACGTTCATGCATACGGCCCGATCCCGTATCTGATGAGCTCCCGCGGTTGGGGTATTATGGTACTCACTACGTTTTCCCATACGTTTGATATGGGTGAAACAGATCCGGATCTGCTCCATATTTACTCAGAAAACGGTGCTCTCGATTTCATTGTTGTATGCGGAACAAGCTTGAGAGATGCTTTGTATCTGCAAGGTATCATCACCGGACGTCCCGTGATGCTTCCGAAAGCCTCCTACGGTCTTACTATCGTTATGAACGAAGACCAGACCGCCCGTGGTCTTCTTGACGATGCTGTAAGATTCAAAGACCGTAACATCCCGTGTGACACCTTTGGTCTTGAACCTTCCTGGATGGAAACGTTCTACGATTTCTCAACCGAAAAAAAGTGGGATCCCAAGCGGTTTCCTTTATGGGACTGGATGGGCATAGACGCTTACTATGCAAACTTTGTAGAAGCTCTCAATACGATGGGATACAGCCTCAGCCTGTGGCTCTGCTGTGATTACGATCTGTTCTGGCATGAAGAGAACGAAGCATGTGGTATCAAACCTGATGCTCCCACAAAAAAACATACAGATGCGGTGATCCTCGACGAAAACCTCATAGGCACAAGACGACTGGATCGTGTTACCAAGAGAAATGAACCTTGGTTTGATCATATTAAAAAATTCGTAAACAACGGTGCAGAAGCCTTTAAAATGGACGGTTCGTGCCAAGTTGTTCCCTTCCCGGACCGTGTTTGGGCGGACAAATATTTAGATACCGAAATAAAAAATCTTTACCCCGTTGTTTACGCAAAGCAGATGAAGGAA
>JAZRNC010000138.1:0-3699 GCA_045647965.1 Eubacteriales bacterium
AACAAGAATCCCGTCATCAACTCCACCCAGCGTGACTATATGGCGGGGGAAGTGTCCCGTGATATTTCAAACCGTATTTTGCTGCCGCGGGATATCGTGGAAGCGCATAACGAGGGCCTGATCCATTTCCACGATTCGGACTATTTTGCACAGCATATGCACAACTGTGACCTTGTGAATCTTGAGGATATGCTCCAGAACGGCACGGTAATCACCGGAACGATGATCGAGCGTCCGCACAGCTTTTCTACGGCGTGTAATATTGCCACGCAGATCATTGCACAGGTAGCATCGAACCAGTACGGCGGTCAGTCGATCTCCCTTTCACATCTGGCGCCGTTTGTTGACGTGAGCCGGGATAAGATCCGCCGCGACGTGCTGATGGAAAATCAGCTGATGAACAGAGAATTGACTCTTGACGAGATCAATACGCTTGTAGAACGCCGACTCAGAGAAGAAATTCGCCGCGGTGTTCAGACGATCCAGTATCAGGTGGTCACTCTTCTTACGACAAATGGTCAGGCACCGTTCGTTACGGTGTTTATGTACCTTGGCGAAGTGGAAAACGAGAAAACGAAACACGACCTTGCGCTTATCATTGAAGAAGTGTTGGAACAGAGATATCGTGGGGTTAAGAACGAAAAGGGTGTGTGGGTAACTCCCGCATTCCCCAAACTGATCTACGTTTTGGAAGAAGATAATATTCACGAGGATTCGAAATATTGGTATCTTACCAAGCTGGCGGCAAAATGCACGGCAAAACGAATGGTTCCTGACTATATCTCCGAGAAAAAGATGCTGGAGCTCAAGGTAGACAAAAACGGCGACGGACATTGTTATACCTGTATGGGATGCCGCAGCTTCCTTACTCCGTACGTTGACGAAAACGGAAAGCCGAAATACTACGGTCGATTCAATCAAGGTGTCGTTACGATCAATCTGCCCGACGTCGCACTGTCATCGGGTGGAAACCGCGAGCAGTTCTGGCGGGTCTTTGAGGAACGTCTGGAACTTTGCTACCGCGCACTGATGTGCCGACACAACCGTCTCAAAGGTACTCTTTCCGACGCCGCACCGATTCTCTGGCAGTACGGTGCTTGTGCACGTCTTGAGAAAGGGGAACCGATCGATAAACTTCTGTACGGTGGATATAGTACCATTTCCCTCGGATACGCGGGGCTCTATGAATGCGTAAAATATATGACGGGAAAGAGTCATACGGATCCCGAAGCGACACCGTTTGCGCTCGAAATTATGGACTTTTTGAATGCGGCGTGCCGTCGTTGGAAAGCGAAGCACAATATCGACTTCAGCTTGTACGGAACTCCGCTGGAATCCACGACCTATAAGTTTGCAAAAACGCTCCAGAAGAGATTCGGTATTGTACCCGGCGTGACGGACAAGAGTTACATCACGAACAGCTATCACGTTCACGTAACGGAAGAGATCAATGCTTTTGACAAACTTGCTTTTGAGGCACAGTTCCAGCATCTCTCCCCCGGCGGCGCGATCAGTTATGTGGAAGTCCCGAATATGCAGGATAACCTCGATGCCGTTCTTGAAGTGATGAAGTTCATTTACGACCATATCATTTATGCGGAACTGAACACGAAGAGCGATTACTGTCAGGTTTGCGGATGGGATGGCGAGATCGAGATCCATGAAGAAGACGGCAAACTGGTCTGGACTTGCCCGAAGTGTCAGAATCAGGATCAGGATAAGATGAACGTTGCCCGTCGTACCTGCGGCTATATCGGCACGCAGTATTGGAACCAGGGACGTACGCAGGAGATCAAAGAACGTGTTCTTCACCTGTGATGAAGCAGATTTTGGGAGACGATGATGTATTACGGAGAAATAAAAGACTGTGATATCGCAAACGGCATCGGCGTAAGAGTTTCGCTCTTTGTGTCGGGGTGTCGGAATCGTTGTAAGAACTGTTTTCAGCCACAGACGTGGAATTTTGAGTATGGACAGCCGTTCACGGAAAAAACGGAAGAACGGATCCTGCGGATGCTTGCGCCATCGTATATTACGGGATTGACTCTTCTCGGCGGGGAACCGTTTGAGAGGGAAAACCAAGCCGTACTTCTTCCGTTTGTCAGACGAGTGCGGGAAACGTATCCGACGAAAACGGTATGGGCGTTCACGGGCTTTACCTTTGAGGAACTTGTATCCCACGACTCGCGGGCGTACTGTGACGTGACGGATGAGCTTCTCCGACGGATCGATGTTCTTGTTGACGGACGCTTTGAGGAAGAAAAAAAGGATATTTCGCTCAGGTTCCGCGGTTCCTCAAATCAGCGTATCATTGACGTACCGTCCACGCTATCGACGGGGAAGATCGTGTTGTGGCAAGGATAACTTCTCGCGGCGACGAAATGAAAAAATATAATATAAAAAGGTGAGCTGCAGTCAACAACTCACCTTTTTTTGTTAATGTCATTTGTGTTCGAATCATCGTTTCCAAGCATATCATCGATGGAAATGCCGATCAGATTTGATATGTCGGGGAGTAAAAATATGTCGGGATAAGATAGCTCTCTCTCCCATTTTGAGACGGCAAAGGCACTGACACCGAGGTGTGAACCAAACTCGCCTTGAGAAATTCCACGTTCTTTGCGGTAATTTATAATACACTCGCCTATGCGGATTTTGTTTTTCATTTTACTCGTTTATACGTTTCGTGATGGCGGGTCATCAAACCAAAGGCGATCATTTCACGGCGAAGCGTGCAGAAATCCTCGTGATAGCGTAGCAGGATCTCGTTCACCTCTTTTTCGTCATACTCACGGTCAATCTCGAATTTTTTCACGATCTCGGTAAGCACGATCTCGCGTTTTTTTCTCTGTGTCGGGATTCGGGCCAGTTTACCATACTTGAAAAAGTTTGCGATGACCTCTTTTTTGTATTTTTCTTCGGTGTCAATGATGACATCGTCTTTTTTTATCAGCTCGTAAAGGGGCTTGTCAAAGATCTCCCGATTGAGGGAATAGATAATGTAGAACTGGGAGCGGGAGCAGTTGACCACACCTGCCGCCTCCATTTTTTTGAGGTGATAACAGATGGTCGCGGGTGTGAGGGATAGCTCGCAAGCGATCTTTTCTACGTAGGAATCCTCACGTAAAAGAATGTTCAGTATTTCAAGACGGGTTTCGTCGGCAAGAAGCTTTAGAAGTTCAAGTTTTTCTTTCACTCGATCACATCCTTTCGCTTTTGCCATGCTTCGCTAAGACATTCCTTTGCAAATTGCAATCCACCGATACGCTCTTCAAGCTCGATTTTTTCCCAGTCGGTGGCGTTGACAAGACTTTCTTTCAACTTAGCGAGATGTTCTTCGACTATAACAGATATTCCGTAATATAGCTTAAAGTCTATTTTTTCATTTATTGGTGCATTTTCTACCTGTAGTGAATATTCTTCTCTTTGCTTAAGACTATTTTCAATATCTAAGTGTATATGCTTGTCGGATAGTTTATAAACTCTGTTTCCGTGGTAAAGCAACATATGGATTCGTTCGACAGAGGCATAGCGATATTTTGCACACTTGTATTCTGTGATATTTTCTTTTTTCTTCGAGGGTTCTTTATCCAGTGCATCGGTGAACTCGCAAAGTCTTTTACATTCTTTTTCGAGAGAGTCGTTTGCTAAAAGGTAAAATGTGGATTCGCCGATTACTTTTCCGTTTGATACTTGAAT
>JAZRNC010000139.1:0-4275 GCA_045647965.1 Eubacteriales bacterium
CCTGAAGGTGCGGCAGTGCTTCGATCTCGCGCCAAAGCTCGGACGTAGACGATATCGTTCCACCGTTTACGTCGTGGGAGCCCGGATTGTGGCATCCTTCGCATCCGTGGGGACAACCCTGAACAAAAATCACGTACCGAAATCCCGGTCCGTCCACCACGGATTCCTTCACTTTTCCGTACAGTCGTATCGGCAGATCCGTGATCGGTTCAAATCCCCTTGCCGCGTACGTTTTCGGTCTGTGCAGTGCCATATTCTACCTCGTTTTTCGTCTTGTCTTACTATATCATTATATCCCAAAATTACTCAAAAATCAACAATAAAGCGTAAACAAACCGGGGAGACCTCACCTTTTTTTGGAAATTGTTAATTCATTACAAATATTTGATAAAAATTTGTACATATTTTATTTGACAAAACATTGATATTTTTGACTGAATTCTGTATAATTGTAATATTGGTACATTAAATTATATATAGTCTGATTTTCCAACCAAATGTACCTTTCTCTATGGGAGGATTTTTATGAAACTGCTCGAAGAACGCATTCTGAAAGATGGAAAAATCGGTGCCGGCAACGTTTTGAAGGTCGATTGTTTTTTGAATCATCAAATCGACGTCCCGTTCATGTCGGAACTTGGCCGTGAATTTTACCGCCTTTTTAAAGATGAGGGTATAACAAAGATTCTCACGATCGAAGCATCGGGAATCGGTATCGCCTGTCAAACCGCCGCAGAGTTCGGTGTTCCCGTTCTTTTTGCGAAAAAAACTCCCACAAACAACATCTCCGGTGACGTATATACCGCAGAAGTATACAGCTACACCCATGAGAAAACCTACACGATCCGCGTATCGAAGGAATTTCTCTCTCCCGATGACCGTGTCCTCATCATCGACGACTTCCTCGCCAAGGGAAGCGCACTGCTTGCTCTCCTTTCCCTCGTCAAAGATGCCAAAGCAACCGTCGTCGGTGCCGGTATCGTCATTGAAAAAGCATACCAGTCTGGTGGAGATATCGTTCGCGGCATGGGTATCCGCGTGGAATCCCTTGCAAAAATTCAGTCCATGGACGAAAACGGAATCGTTTTCTGCGATTGATCCTCTTCCGCTCAATCCGTCAATTCACCGCCCGTGCTCGTCCGACCAATATCGGTCAGCAAGCGATGGTTTGAAAATATAAAACAATATTTAATCTCAGGAGGACAACAAAAATGTTCAAGAAAATTGCCGCCATGCTTATGGCAATCGTGATGATCCTTTCCGTATCCGCTATGTTTACATCCTGCTCCGGCGGTGCGGGCGACCTCAAGGTTGGTGTTATTCTCATCGGTGACGAAACCGAAGGTTACTCCAAAGCCCATATGGACGGTATTAAAGAGGCCGCAAAAGAACTCGGTCTCGCTGACAACCAGATCATCTGGAAGTACAAAGTAGAAGAAAACTCCGACTGTCTCGATGCTGCAACCGACCTCATTGGTCAGGGCTGCTCCCTCATCATCTCCAACAGCTACGGTCACCAGACATTTATGGTACAGGCTGCCGAAGATCACCCCGACATTCTCTTCGTTTCCGCAACCGGTGACTTCGCTGCTCTTACCGGCCTCGACAACTTCAAGAACGCATTCACCAGCGTTTACCAGGCTCGTTACGTATCCGGTGTTGTTGCCGGTATGAAGCTCAAGCAGCTCATCGACGACGGTATCGTTACAAAGACAGCTCTTCCCTCCGCATTTGACAAGAACGGCAACATCAAAGTTGGTTACGTTGGCGCATTCGACTACGCTGAAGTTGTTTCCGGTTACACCGCATTCTTCCTCGGTATCCGCTCCATCGTTGAAAACGTAGCTATGGACGTTCAGTACACAGACTCCTGGTTCGATATCGATAAGGAAGCTGCTGCTGCAGAAGCTCTCGTTGCGAACGGCTGCGTTATTATCGGTCAGCACGCTGACTCCACTGGTGCTCCCTCCGCTTGTGAAAAGATGCTCAAGAACGGTAAGATTTGCTACTCCGTCGGCTACAACATCGATATGCTTGAAACCGCTCCTACCGCGGCTCTTACCTCTCCCACAAACACTTGGTCCGTATACTACAAGCAGGCAATCCAGGCTGCTATCGACGGCAAGATTGCTGAATTCAAAGCAGACATCGCCGAAGGCTTCGACGTTGACGGTGTAGGTATCACCAAGCTCGGCGAATCCTGCGCTCCCGGTACCGCAGAAAAGGTTGAAGAAGTTATTGCTGCTCTCAAGGACGGTTCTCTCAAGGTATTTGATACCTCCAAGTTCACCGTTTCCGCAGAACAGAACACTTGCACCGTTACCACCGATGCAAACGGCCACGTAACAAGCTGCAAGGTTGACCTCTCCTTTATGGACTGGACAACAATGACTCCCATCTACGAAGGCGAAGTTGTTGAATGTATCACAGACGGTTACTTCACCGAATCCACATTCCGCAGCGCTCCTTATTTCTCCATCAGAATCGACGGTATCACCGAAAAATAATTTTGCATTAGTTTAATCAGTGGGGAAACTTTTTTGAGAGAAAAGTTTCCCCATATTCCTTCTTACCATCAAACGAAAGGAGCAAAGAGACGACGCTGACGCAAAGTCTCTTGAATTTTGAATGCAGGACGCCATCAAACTTGTGAACATAACCAAGGTTTTCGGCCCCATCGTCGCTAACAAAAACGTCTCGCTCTCCATCAAATACGGCGAGATTCTTTCTCTTCTCGGCGAAAACGGAAGCGGAAAAACCACGCTTATGAACATTCTCTCCGGTATCTACTACCCCGACGAAGGACAGCTTTTCGTTGACGGAAAGGAAGTTTCCATCCGTTCTCCCAAAGATGCCTTTGCGCTCGGTATCGGTATGATCCACCAGCATTTCAAGCTCGTGGACGTATTTACCGCCGCAGAAAACATTATCCTCGGTCTTCCTCAGAAAAAACTCGATATGAAAGCCGTACACGAAAAGATCCGCGCCATTTGCGATCGATACGGCTTCGACATCACGCCCGAACAGAAGGTGTACGAGATGACCGTCTCCCAGAAACAGACGCTGGAGATCGTAAAAGTCCTCTATCGCGGCGCGAATATTCTCATTCTCGACGAGCCCACCGCCGTTCTGACTCCTCAGGAAACGCAGAAACTCTTTGGCGTTATGCGTGAAATGAAAAAAGACGGAAAAGCCGTCGTTATCATCACTCACAAGCTCCACGAGGTACTCGACGTCTCCGACCGCGTCTCGATCCTCCGTAAGGGCGAGTACATCGACTCCATCGACACGAAAGAGGCAAGCGAACTCATCCTCACCGAAATGATGGTCGGAAAGAAAGTTTCCCTCAACATCGACCGTCCCGAACCGAAGAGATCCGCAAAACGTCTCTCCGTCAACAATCTTTCCGTTATGGGAAAAGAGGGTCTGCCCGTTCTCCATAACGTCTCCTTTGATCTTTACGGCGGCGAAATCCTCGGTATCGCCGGTATCAGCGGTTGCGGACAAAAAGAACTTCTCGAAGCAATCGCAGGACTTCAGCTTGCTGTCGAAAATTCCAGCATCACTTTCTACAACCCGAACAAAAACGACGAAGCGGAAGAACTGATCGGTCTCACCCCGCGTGAAATCAAAAACCGCGGTGTCACCCTCTCCTTCGTTCCCGAAGACCGTCTCGGTATGGGACTCGTGTCGTCGATGGGTATGACGGACAACATGATGCTCAAAAGCTACGAAAACGGCAAGTCCTTCTTCACCGAACGCAAAGCCCCCCGTGATCTTGCTGAGGAGATCAAGGATGATCTCGCCGTCGTTACGCCCTCCGTCAACACTCCCGTTCGCAGACTCTCCGGCGGTAACGTACAAAAAGTTCTCGTCGGCCGTGAGATTTCCTCCGCTCCCTCCGTTCTGATGACTGCTTACGCCGTGCGCGGACTCGATATCGGTACCTCTTACCAGATCTACCGCCTCCTGAATGAACAAAAAGAAAAAGGTGTTGCCGTCATCTACGTCGGCGAAGACCTTGACGTACTTACCGAACTTTGCGACCGTATTCTCGTTCTTTGTGCCGGACATCTCAGTGCCATCGTAGACGGATGGAGTGCCACCAAGGAAGAACTCGGTCTTTATATGACGAACCTCCAAGAAAAAACCGAACAATCGGAGAAAGAAGGTGACGAATAATGGATCAGAAACATACCCACCCCGATCGTGCGATGCGAGAGCCTTTTGTACGTATCGCAAAGCGCGACAGCATGAAGATTCAAGGAAAAATCC
>JAZRNC010000140.1:0-2437 GCA_045647965.1 Eubacteriales bacterium
CGTAGCCATGTCGTTCTGTGAGCCAAGGGGTTGTCTGGGTTGGTTGTCTTCCTAAGACCACTTGGCCTCCGACTTCGTTATGTACTGCACGGGTGACCCGACACCGGTCACCGCGTCCGGTCAGACATTCTCCAAGCTCGGCGTGGATATGAAGAACTACGTCTACGAATCCATGTGGTCCGAAGCCACAAAGGATCTGAACGGTACGTTCGACGTGGACGACTTCACGACCGCGTTCATCCGCACCTCCGGCCCCACCATCACGGTAAACTGCGGCTGGGACCAGAACATCGGTGAATCCGACGGATACATCGACTTCCTCGGTACGAAGGGCGGCATCCGTCTCCAGTACGGCGGAAAATTCAAATACTGGACCGTACGCGACGGCAAGCTTTACAACGAAGAACCCGAATTCGTCCCGTCCAATATGTTCCAGAACGAGATCAACGCCTTCGTTCGCTGTGTAAGAACGGGCGAAAAACTCGCGAGCCATATTGATCGAAACATTCTCACCTCCCAGATTATGCAGGGTATCTACGACTCCAGCGATTGCGGCGAGGAAATCAAATTTTAAATCACATAAATAGAGGTAAACTATGCTTATGACACAGAGAACTACTCCCCTTGATCCGACAGAAGCGTTTCAGTTCCGTCAGTACGAATGCGACGGGTTTACACTTCCTTACCGCCTCTACGTTCCGAAAAATTATGATTGCGGCGAAAAATATCCGCTTCTTCTATTCCTCCACGGCGCGGGTGAAAGAGGCAATAACAACACCAAAAACCTCGTTTACACCGATAAATTCTTCGCCGATCTCGATTCCCCCGTGTACGACAGTATCGTGATCGTTCCGCAGTGCCCCGAAGAACATCAGTGGGTCAACACTCCCTGGAGCGAGGGTAACTACTCGATCTCCGAGGTTGCCGAAAGCCGCCCCCTTGAAGCGGTTTGCGCTATCCTCGACGAGGTGTGCGATTTCTATAACATCGACACCGACAGAATCTATGTAACCGGTCTTTCGATGGGCGGATTCGGTACATGGGATATGCTCGCCCGCCACGGCGCAAGATTTGCAGCCGGTATGCCCATCTGCGGCGGCGGTTGCCCCGAGTACGCGCATCTTCTGAAGAGAATCCCGATCCGCACGTTCCACGGCTCCGACGACACCGTCGTTCCTCCCTCCGGTACGCGCGAAATGTACGCCGCGATCCGTCGCGAAGGTGGCGAAAACATCACCTACATTGAGCTTGACGGTGTTGGCCACGGCGCGTGGAATCCCGTGTACGAAGACAGCGAAAACATGAAGTGGCTGTTCAGTCAGTCCCTCGCAGAACGCCGCAAAAAAGCCGAACGCAGACAGAAGATCACCAAAGCGGCAGCAGCCGGCGGTATCATCGGCACGTTCCTCTCCGCCGTTGTGATCGCCCTCGTGAAGTCGAAGAAAAAGAAAAAATAAGTTTGCCTCGACATATTCCCGACAAAAAACGATAAACAACCGGACAAAAATTCAATATTAAAAAACGGGGCAGCCGTCCATTTCAGGATCAGCCCCCGTTTTTAGGTAGGAGAAATATATGGAAAACTATCCGATCATCAAATACGGCACGCCGAATATCGATGCCAAACTCGACGACATATACCTTGACAGCTTCTGCATTACGGAAAATCCCCTCGAGCATATGGAATATTCCCCGCTCGGTATGGAGGGCGCGAAAAAGTATATGCCGAACACATCGGGCAAAGCGTACTATCTGTGGGATGAAAACTATCTCTACGTATGCACCGTTGTGCACGACGAAACCATCTGCACCCGTGGCAAGGAATGGCGTATGAATACCGTCTGGCCGTGGAATGACGACGGCGCGGAGAATTATTTCTATTTTTCCGACGAGGATTGCTTTGCCGTTCACACCGACGCGCACGGCTTCCGTTCCGTTGTGGATGAGCACATCTTTGATAAGACTCGCCGCTCCGCGGAAACGTACCACGATACGCCCGCCTGCGATTTCGCTACGTCCATCGACGTGGAAAACCAAAATTACATCGTAGAGATCCGCATCGCACTCCCCGATTACGTGAAGGAAGGCTCCGTGATCGGTACACTCCTCGAGATCGACGACCGCTGGACCGTGGAAAACGACCCCAAAGAAGAAATGGTCGGTGGACTTTTCACCCGTCCGCAGTTCCCGGGAGACCCGAAATATTTCGTAAAGCTTGGAAAGTGAGAGGTTGAGATATAACGCGGGGGAACTTTTTTCGAAAAAGCAAAGGAAGACCGTTTGGTCTTCCGTAATTCCCCCAGACCCCCATCTCAAAAAACTTTATACAGAAAAAAACTCGTGCAAACCTTACGTTCAGTTTGCACGAATTTTGTTTTTTATTTAGTGTAAAAGTTTTTGAGGAGGGGTCCGGGGAGGTACTTTTTTCAAAAAGTAC
>JAZRNC010000141.1:0-12691 GCA_045647965.1 Eubacteriales bacterium
CTTAAAAGCTTGAATTCCTGTTTTTGGTGCGGAAAACGGGACTTGAACCCGTACGGTGTAAACCACACGCCCCTCAAACGTGCGCGTCTGCCAGTTCCGCCACTTCCGCAGATGACATAGTATACTTCATGTCAACGTATAAATTATACCACATGAAGCATACATTTGTCAAGTCTTTTTTGAATAAATCTTCAAAAATGTGCGAAATTATTTCGCGGTACGATAACGCCATACGTTACCCTTGAGAAGGATAGCGATAATATCAATAACGAACATGAAGGGGATGAAGAGAAGAATGATCGCTACGATGAGAGCTGTCATATCTTTTTCTTCAAGAGCGCAGATGATGCGGTAGATGCCCCATACGATATCAAGCGCAGGAATGGCAAGAATGATCTTAAAAATGAGCGGAAGACCTTCAAGAGCGTTGATGAGTTCTTTCATTGGTGAATCTCCTTTGTATGTATTTTGGAATACTATAACTATACACCATTTTTGCGAAAAAATCAAGTTTTTTCGACGAAAAACTTGTACTTTTTCTTTATTTTGTCGTATATCAACAAAAAAACACGGAGGAATTTGGATGCATTTCCTCTGTGTTTTTTGTCCGTTATTTTTTGTTATTTTAAAACGATCTCCGGCTTTCCGGTGGTTTTTACGCACTCGGCGGTGATGATGACGCGGGCAACATCTTCGCGGGAGGGAAGAGTGAACATAATGTCGGTCATAATCTCCTCGAGAATGGAGCGAAGACCGCGGGCGCCTGTGTTTCTTTCAATGGCGCGTTCTGCTACGGCGCGAAGTGCCTCGGGAGTGAATTCAAGCTCCACGTTGTCCATTTCAAAGAGCTTTGCGTACTGCTTCGTGAGGCTGTTTTTCGGCTCGGAGAGAATGCGTACGAGGGAATCCACGTCGAGATTTTCAAGACCGACGATGACGGGCAGACGACCGACAAGTTCGGGAATGAGACCGTACTTTACGATATCGTGGGCGCTGACATCTTTGAATACGCCGTCGCGCAATTTTTCTTCTTTGCGTTTGATGTCGCCGCCAAAGCCGATGGACGACTGACCTTTGCGCTGTTCGATGATCTGATCGAGCGTGTCGAACGCTCCGCCGCAAATAAAGAGGATGTTTTCGGTATTGATCTGGATGAATTCCTGATTCGGATGTTTACGTCCACCCTGCGGAGGAACGTTGGCGACCGTCCCCTCAAGGATCTTGAGGAGTGCTTGCTGAACGCCTTCGCCGGATACGTCACGGGTGATGGAACGGTTTTCGCTGCGACGGGAAATCTTGTCGATCTCGTCGATATAGATAATACCGCGTTCTGCGCGTTCGATATCGTAATCGGCAGCCTGGATCAGTCGGAGAAGGATGTTCTCCACGTCTTCACCGACGTAACCCGCTTCGGTAAGGGTGGTGGCGTCAGCGATGGCAAACGGCACCTCCAGCGTTTTTGCGAGAGTCTGTGCGAGGAATGTTTTACCGACACCGGTCGGACCGATGAGGAGAACGTTGCTTTTTTGGATTTCTACGTCGTCGATGATGGCTTCTTCGGCATTTTTTGTGCGCTTCAGCTTGTCACGGCGATCGCGATAAATGAGGCGTTTGTAATGATTGTAGACCGCTACCGCAAGGGCAATTTTAGCGTTGTTCTGTCCAATGATATACTCATCGAGAGTTTCCTTGATCTTTGCGGGAGTGGGGAGAGCCTTTTCCTCAAGGGATACGGACGTGGATTCTTCGTTCATATGATCGAAGATGATATCGTTGCACGCTTCGATGCATTTGTCACAGATATAAAGTCCGGTGGGAGACGGAATCAGAAATTCAATTTCGTTTTCCGTACGTCCGCAGAAGGAGCAGGAGCGTTCCATTCTCGGACGGCGTGTATTTTGAGCCATGTGAATCGTAACCTTTCGTTGAAGATTGACTTACGGGCGATGTTCGATCACTTTGTCGATCAGACCGTATGCAAGTGCTGCGTCAGCGGTCATGATGTTGTCGCGTTCGGTATCTGCCGCAATGATGTCGATGGGCTTTCCGGTGTTTTTCGAGAGGATCTGATTGAGTCTGTCGCGTACACGAATGATGTGGTCGGCGTGAATCTTAATGTCCGTTGCCTGACCCTTCGTCTGACCGAGGGGCTGGTGAATGAGGATCTCGCTGTTCGGGAGAGCGAGACGTTTGCCCTTGGCACCGGAGGAAAGGAGGAACGCACCCATAGAAGCTGCCATACCGATACAGATCGTGGAAACGTCGCATTTGATGAAGTTCATCGTATCGTAGATTGCCATACCTGCGGAAATCGAACCGCCGGGGCTGTTGATGTAAAGGCTGATATCGCGATCGGGGTCTTCGGCTTCGAGGAAGAGAAGCTGAGCGACGACGAGAGAGGCGGTGGTATCGTTTACTTCATCGGCGAGGAAAACGATACGGTCGTTCAAAAGGCGGGAGTAGATATCGTAAGAACGCTCTCCGCGGTTTGTTTGCTGTACGACCATAGGAACAAGAGCCATAGTATTTACCTCCGTATGATCTCTTTATAATATTATGGAAAAATCGGTTAGTTTAGTATTGCCGACGGTGGCATTTCTATGCAAAAATTTCCATCGTGCGGCAATATTTCCGGGAAAAAGATTCCTATTTATCGACAATACCGCTACCCTCGTGAAGAATGGGCAGCGGCAGAATCGTATCAAAATGAATTATTCAGCGTGGCAGTGATGTTCTTCTTCAACATCGGTGATGACAGCCTTTTCGCGAACGAGTTCGATTGCCTTCTTAACCTTGAGGTCTTCAGCAACAGCGGCAGCGTCCACAACTTCCTTAACCTTGTCAGCTTCCATACCGTACATTTCAGCAAGACGAGCGTATTCCGCGTCGGTTTCTTCGTCGGAAACAGCGATGTTTTCAAGAGCAGCGATCTTTTCGAGAGCGAGGCGAGTCTTAACCTGACGTTCTGCGTCGGGTCTCATCTGTTCGCGGAGCTTGTCGAGATCAAGGCCGGTGTACTTGAAGTATGTCTGGAGATCAAGACCGTTCATGCGGAGACGGTTGTCGTAGTCACGAACGAAGTTTTCGGTTTCGTTTTCGAACATGCATTCGGGAATGTCACCCTGAAGCTTTTCGATAAGCGCTTTGATAAGAGCTTCGTCTACAAGGCTGTCGGAGTGCTTCTTGTGATCTTCTTCAATCTTATTCTTGATGTCTGCTTTGTATTCGTCGAGAGTATCGAATTCGGAAACGTCCTTCGCGAAATCGTCGTCAAGAGCGGGAAGCTCGTTGAACTGGATCTTGTGGAGCTTGCACTTGAAAACAGCGGGCTTGCCTGCGAGGTTTTCAGCGTGGTAGTCTTCGGGGAAGGTTACGTTTACGTCAAACTCTTCGTCGATGTTCTTGCCGACAACCTGTTCTTCGAAGCCGGGGATGAACTGACCGGAACCGAGCTTGAGCTGGTGACCTTCTGCCTTACCGCCATCGAATGCTTCGCCATCAACGTAACCGTCGAAGTCGATTGTTACGAGATCTTCCATCTGTGCAGCACGATCGGTGATATCGATCATACGGGAGTTACGGTTCTGAACTCTCTTGAGTTCATCTTCTACTTCGTGGTCACAAGCGTGAGAAATGGGACGGTCAACGGCAATACCGAGATAGTCTGCGATTTCTACGTCGGGCTTGGTGAAGAATGTAGCGGAGAGAACAACGCCGCTGTCGTCGATGGAAACGATATCGAATTCAGGGCGGCTGACGATTACTTCTTTTACGTCTTTGATTGCTTCGGTGTAAGCATCGGGAATGATTTCATTGATAGCATCTTCCCAGAATACTTCTTTACCGTACATTTTTTCTACGAGAGAACGGGGTGCCTTACCCTTACGGAAACCGGGGATAGAGATATTTTTGGCTGTTTTCTTAAATACCTTGTTAATAGCAGCCTCGAAGGTTGCGTGATCTACGTCGAACGTGATCTTCTGCTGATTTGCAGCAATATTTTCCTGTGTTTTCAGGCTCATTGTCTTATGTCTCCTTGCTATTTATATAACTAAATGATTAACAAAATGGGAACAATTCTGCATACCTCTTTATATTTTACAATTATTCTTGCGGTATGTCAATGGGATATGGAAAAAAGAATTTTAACAAAATGTGAAGTTTTTCATTATTTCTCGTTATCGTTGACCGCCGATACTCTAAGCGGGGTGAAATCGAGATAATCCGCAGAAATCAGGTGCATACGGATCCCTTCAAAGTCTGTCGGGTAAGAGAGAGAATACTTGCCGTGGATGTGACCGAAGAAACAACGCTTGACACCATACTCCTTCATAACATCGACAAGCGGTCGGCAGACGAAATCACCGAACACGGGAGGGAAATGCAAAAATACGGATGCCGATTGAGAGGCACACTGTTTTTTGCCTTCCTTCAGGGAGAGAGCGAGTCGGGCACATTCCCGATTTACAATTTTTTCGTAATCGGTGGGGGCGGGGGTGGCTTGCAGTTTTTCTTCGATGTACCAGCCGCGGCTGCCGCAGATAACCTCTCCATCCGCGAAAAATGAATTGTTGAAGAGAAAATCCACACTGGTCACGCCGATTCCGTCAAAAAATGTTTTCATTTTTGTAACGGTGGTCCACCAGAAATCGTGGTTTCCTTTTCCAAGCAGTTTTTTTCCGGGGAGGGATTCGAGAAATCGAAAATCTGCTTCCGCTTCCTCGAGAGTCATTGCCCACGAAATGTCTCCGGGAATGACGACGGTGTCATCCTCAGTGATCAGCGCGTTCCAGCGGCGGCGTATCTTTTCGGTATGGTCACTCCATCGGGAACCGAACTTATCCATCGGTTTTTTCACCGCGTGGGATAAATGCAGATCCGCTATCGTGTAGACTGCCATCTTATACTCGGAACACGAGGTCGGGCATTTCTTCTTTTGCCACGGTTTCCGTGAAACGCACGTTCAGTGTTTTCGTTTCTGCGAGGGGGGCGGGAACGGTCGTCTCGGTCTGTGCAGCAATCACATCGAGCAGGGCAAAGATGTCTTCCGGTACGTCGATGTCGAGCGCTTCGGCAACGGCGGGCGCAAATTTGTACGGACTTGCGGTAGATGCGAGAACGGTTACGGTATTGTCACCACTGTCACGACGGTATTTTTTGATGCAGCCAAGACCGACTGCGGTGTGGGGATCGATGAGATAATGCTCGCCGTCAAACGTGTTTTTGATTTCACGGGCGGTTTCTTCTTCGGAAACGGAGTAGCCGGAGAAGAGAGCGCGGACTTTTGCGAGAAGTTCTTCGGGAACGGTATAAATGCCGTCAGTGTTCAGCGCCTTCATCAAGTCTGCGGTGATCTCGCTTCCGCCGAGAAGAGCAAGAAGTCTCTCAAGGTTGGAGGAAATGAGAATATCCATAGAGGGGCTGATGGTTTTGTGGAACTCACGGCGGCGGTCGTAAACGCCCGTGTTAATGAATTCCGTCAGAACATCGTTGCTGTTGGAAGCGCAGAGGAAACGATTGACGGGAAGGCCCATCTCGTACGCTAAGTATGCGGCGAAGATATTGCCGAAGTTTCCGGTGGGAACGGCGATGTTGATCTTATCTCCGAACTTGATTTCACCCTGTCCGACAAGGTCACAGTAGGCGGAAATGTAGTACACGATCTGCGGAACAAGTCTGCCCCAGTTGATGGAGTTGGCACTGCTGAAGAAGAAACCGGATTCGTTCGCTTTGTTTGCAAGATCGGTGTTGCCGAAGATATTCTTGACTCCCGTCTGTGCATCGTCAAAGTTTCCGTAAACGGCGGAGACGTATACGTTGTCACCGGTGGTGGTCTGCATCTGACGCTTCTGCATCAGGCTGACACCGTCTACGGGATAGAATACGGTGATCTTCACGCCGGGAACATCCTTGTAGCCTTCCAGCGCCGCTTTGCCCGTGTCGCCGCTTGTGGCAACGAGGATGTGGGCTGTGCGCTGTTCACCGGTTTTACGGAGAGCGCGGGAGAGAAGTCTCGGCATCAGCTGCAGAGCCATATCCTTGAACGCGCAGGTGGGGCCGTGCCACAGTTCAAGAGAGTGGATTCCATTTTCCATTTTGTAGAGGGGAGCAGCACCGCCGGGGAAGCGTTCCGCCGAGTACGATTCTGTACAGTCGGCGAGGAGTTCTTCTGCCGTATAATCGGTCAGGAACCTTCCGATCACGAACGCCGCACGCTCCGCGTAGGACATATTGCCGAGTGCGGCGAAATCGCTTTCGGAAAGTGTCGGAATGGATTCGGGGATGTAGAGTCCGCCATCGGGAGCAAGTCCTTCTTTGATCGCCCACGCGGCAGATACGAGCGCGGGTTCTTGTCGAGTGTCTCTTGTGCTTTTGAATTTCATAGTTTCTTTTCCTTTTGGAATGTGTTTTATTTTTTAGGTAAGTTTTTTAACATAAACTGATAAGCATTGTTATAGAAAACATCCTCGATATCGTCATCGGTGAGATGATTTTGGGATAGAACGGACGCGATTTTTGGCAGGTCTGAAATATCACAAATGTCCGACGGGAGAGGCGTTCCGTCAAGGTCGCACCCAAGGGCAACGTTTTCTTTTTGCAGCGCCCGGTAATAGAGGATGTGTTCGGCTGCCGACTTGGCACTTGCCGATTCGGGATTGATGGTGAGGTGTTTGGGGCACAGGCTGATCCCCGCAATTCCGCCGAGAGAAACCAGGCGTTCATACCGTTCGGTGGTAAGATTACGGGTATGTGCACAGACAGAGTGGGCATTCATGTGCGTAGCAATGGGGGAAACACCCGATTGTTCGCAGATATCGAGAATTTCATCGGTGGAGCGAGGAGATGCGTGAGAGATATCGGGGATGATCCCGAGCCCAATCATCTTTTCCACAACCTTTCTGCCAAAGGGAGTCAAGCCGTGATCGGTGTTATGAGATCCGCCGATGACGGTGTCTCCTCCCCAGAGGAGGGTAATGATGCGCACGCCGGCGTCGTAGAGATATTTCAAACGAGAAACATCGTTTTCGAGGATGCGTGCATCTTCAACCGAAAGAATGAATGCGGTTTTTTTATCTTTGTCATGATGGAATCGGACAAGGTCGTCGGAGGTTTTGATTTGAGATATCCCGTTTTCACAGGTCTGTTTTTCGTAGAATTCGGAGGCTTTGCGGAAAACATCCCAGCCCTCGGCATCGGAATATTTCTTTTTCGTGTATATAGCAGTGACTTGAACGTGCTTTTCGAAAGCACTTGTTTTGTCTAAGGCGAAGTGATGGTCGTTGGTTTTTATCGATTGCTCGGTTAACCAAAGTTTTAGTATCGTGTCACAGTGAAGATCGAATAATTTCATAGGGTATACCTCCTATTCGCAGGAATTACCGTGCGGCGTGTATTTCCCACGGGAAAATTTGCCCCGTTTTTGCACGGCGTTTTCGAATACCGCAATCTCAAGGACTCTGAAATCCTCGGTGCGTGGATCGGCGTAGACCTCGATTACGTCGATGCGGGGGATTTTTTCACTTGCCAGCAGACGGCAATATGCCTCACAGCCTTTTACGAGCATCTCTTTTTTTCGAGCGTCCACAGCATCCGACGGTCTGCCGAATGGGTTTGCTTTGTTTGGTATCTGCCGTCTGGTTTTTACTTCGGCAAATACGATAAACGTGTCGTTTTCGGCAACGATGTCGATCTCCGCACGTCCGAGGTACACGTTTCGATCAAGGATATGGTATCCTTTGTCTGTCAAATAGCGAGCCGCGGCATCTTCGCCGAGTCGTCCGTACGTTCGTGTATCCATGGCTATTTCGGATCTTTTTCGAGGAAAGAAAGGAACGAGGTGCGGTGAATGGGGCAGGGGCCGATGCGTCTTACCGCCTCCATATGGTCTTTGGTTGGATATCCTTTGTGCTTCGCGAATCCGTATTCGGGGTATTTTTCGTGCATTTCGATCATCTGTCTGTCACGCGTGACCTTGGCAAGGACGGAGGCCGCCGCAATTGACGGGGAATTGGCGTCACCGTGTACGACGGAGAAGGCGGGGATACCGAAATCTGTGGTTTTGTTTCCGTCGACGAGAACGACACCGGGGTGTAATTTTGTACGAACGATATCGACGGAGCGGCGCATCGCGAGGAGGGAGGCGGCGAGAATGTTGATCTCGTCAATTTCCTCGTGAGAAGCTTCGGCAATGCCGTAGGCGACGGCGTTTTTCAGAATGAGATCGTACAGCTTCTCGCGGCGTTTTTCTGTGATTTTTTTGGAGTCGTCAAGCCCGGCAGCGAGCAGCTCATCGAGAGCTTCACCGGTCGGGAGAACGACGGCGGCTGCGACGACGGGTCCTGCAAGGGGACCACGGCCTGCTTCGTCGGTACCGCAGACGATACCGTATTCCGCGGCGTAATTCGCATCAAAAATCGGATCAAGCATCGTGAGCCTCCGAGGTTTTTTCGGGAGTCTTTTCCGTCTGTTTGACGGGGGATTCGAGAGTGATACGGCCGATTTTTCCTTCACGGAATTCGTCGAGCACGATCGTAGCCGCGCGTTCCGTGTTGATCTCACCGCCGGAGAGGAGGAAGCCTCGCTTTTTTCCGACAGTGCACAGAAGGTCGTAGGGAGTAAGCTCTTCAAGAGTTTCCGGGACGAGTTTGTAGCGGGTGCAGAAATCGTTCGGCGCAATTGTGAGAAGCTTTTTGCACAGTCCTGCGGCGAGTTCTTCCGTGTCGAGGATCGCATCGCGGATCGCGCCCGTGTACGCCAGATTTTCACCCGTGGTTTGGTCGTCGAATTTCGGCCAGAGAACGCCCGGCATATCGAGAAGCTCGATACCGATGTTCGTCGTTACCCATTGTTTGGTCAGAGTAACGCCCGGTCTGTCCTCCACTTTGGCACGTTTGCCGCCGCCGAGTTTGTTGACGAGGGAAGATTTTCCCACGTTCGGAATGCCGACGATCATCGCGCGGATCTGTCTGCCGCTCATCCCGCGGTCTGCATATTTCTGCAGCTTTTCGCTGAGGATTTTTCGAACGGTGGGAGCAATCTGCTTCACTCCATCCCCCGTGAGAACGTCAATGGCGAGTACCTCGCCGCCGTTTTTGCCCGCGTAGGCAGAGATCCACTCCTTCGTCAAAGCGGGGTTCGCAAGGGAGGCTTTCGTCATAAGGGTCAGCTTTGGCTTTCCCTTGGTGAGACGGTCGATTTCGGGGTTTTTGGAGCTTTGCGGAATTCGTGCGTCGAGCAGTTCCAGGACGATGTCAACTTGCGATAAGTTTTCGGTAATCATACGGCGGGTTTTCGCCATATGCCCCGGGAACCATTGTATGGTTTGTGATGGCATATTCATGCCTCCGTTTGTTAATTTTGATACGGATCTTTAAAGAGTCCGGCCTCGGAGAAGGGATAGATTCTGCCGAGGGCTTTTCCGATGATACATCTTTCGTCGATGGTGCCGATCTCGATCTGACGGCTGTCTGCCGAGCCGTTTCGGTTGTCGCCGAGAACGAAAATTTCACCCTCGGGAACGGTGATCGGGAACGAATAATCGCCTGTCAAAAGTTCTTTTTCGCTGAGATAGCGGTACGGCTCGTCAACGACTTTACCGTCAACGGTAAGTGTCCACGTGTCGAAATCAATATCTACGACTTGATTTTCCGTCGCAATAACTCGTTTTACGATCGGCTCCGTGTAGGGATACGCGTTGATTTTTTGAATGATGACGATGTCACCCGGTTCCGGAGAGTAGAAAAGATCGGACACAACGAGGGCATCTCCCGGTGCGAGCGTGTGCTGCATGGAGTCACCTTCGACGATGTTCAGACGGGCGATAAAAGCGAAAGTAACCATAACGATCGTTGTTACGATCGCGAGCATCTCCACAATTTCATAGATGTCTCCGAGGAGATTTTGCTTTTTTTGTGTTTCCTTGCCGCCTGTGCCGTTCTCAGTGTGGGAGACGGAGTCATCGGTAACGGATGATCCTTCGGGAAGAGACGTGGTGTTTTCGATATCGTTATTCATATAGAGAACCTCTTCTTAGATTATTTGATTACGTGGGAGAGAAGCGTGCTTCCATCCGGGATATAGAAGGAGGTGTTCTGACAGTTATCTTCCGTGAAGTCCGCAACGCCGTTTTCTTCTTTTGTGGAGTCGTAGAGGAAGAACGGTACGGGTTCCATGGCGTGTGTGCGTGTCTCGATCGGAGTGGGATGATCGGGAAGAACGAGAATCTTGAAATCTTCGCCACTCTGTTTCAGATATTCGTAAACGGGGCGAAGGATAAATTCGTCGATCTTATCGATGGCGTGTACTTTTACGTCCCATTCTCCGCGGTGTCCGCATTCGTCGGGCGCTTCTACGTGAACGTAAACAAGGTCGTGATCGCGGAACGCTTCGATGGCGGCGTTTGCTTTGCCCGTATAGTTGGTGTGGAAATTGCCCGTTGCGCCCTCGACATTGGGAACGTCGCAGCCTGCGCAGATACCGATACCCTTGATGAGGTCAACGGCAGAGACGATGGAAGCCTTGATGCCCCATTTTTCATAGAAGGACGGGAGAGCGGGTTTTCTGCCGGGACTCCAGAGCCACGGGGAGTTTGCGGGACGAAGTCCTCTTGCGCGGCGAGCCTCGTTGATCGGATGATGCTCGAGAACCTTGGCGCCTTCCTTCATAAATTCAAGAAATTCTGCACCGCCGTTTTCTGCGGAGGGAAGGTATTCACCGATCACTTTGCCGAGAATGTCGTGCGGACGCATGAAATTGTACGTGTCGGATGCACCGTCCCAGATCAGACAGTGACGGTAACTGATGCCGGTGTGGAGGATTCTGCCCTTCATCGGCAGTGCTTCGTTGAGTGCTTTTACGAGTTCGGCAGCTTCTTCCGTGGAGATCTCGTCGGCACTGTGGTCGATCATCGTGCGGTTTTCGTAGCCGGAACCGTCGTCATCGGACAGAGTTACCACGTTGCAGCGAATGGCGGTGTCGGTGGGACTCATCGTAAGTCCGAGGCTCATGGCTTCAAGGGGAGAGCGTCCTTTGGAATATTCGCGTGGATCGTAAGAGAGAATCGCCAGATTAGCGGTATCACTTTCGGGAACCATACCCTCGGGAACGTTCGATACTGTTCCGCAGAGAGATTTTGCGGCAAGTTCGTTCATTGTGGTTTTTTGGGCAGCTTCCAGGGGAGTACGACCGCCGAGCTCAGCAATCTTTCTGTCAGCCATGCCATCGGGAATAAGAACAAGATATTTCATAGTGTATGCCTTTCAAACGCCGTGCGGCGTATTATGTAATTCGTAAAATCAGAATATTTTATAAAAAATATTATTCATTATATTATACCATAAATCACGCGCCGAAACAATGTGAATAAAAAAATACATTGTGAAATTTTATATAAATTTTTGCAGAAAAAAGCTCTGAAAATTTATGGTATTTTTTAATATTTTTTTCGAAAACCTCTTGAAATTTACTGAAAAACGTGATACAATACCATAATGTATGATATTGTCCGTATTTGTGTACCCTCTCAGGCACAAACGGATTGTTTCGGTAATCATTCCGTAAAAAATTGATAAGGGAGAAAGAAAATGCCTAACATTAAATCCGCAAAAAAGCGTGTAAAAGTTATTTCCGTTAAGACTCTTCAGAACAAAATGTTCAAGACTCAGCTCCGTACTATTATTAAGAAGTTCAACGCAGCTGTTGAAAGCGGAAACAAGGAAGATGCTCTCGTAGCATACAAGGCTGTTGTTAAGAAGATGGACCAGGCTGTTGCTAAGGGTCTTGTTCACAAGAACAACGCTGCTCACAAGAAGAGCCAGTACACACTCAAGATCAACGCTATGCAGTAATATCCCAAAAGGATAACAAAAAAACTCCGAGATCATGCTCCGATCGCGGAGTTTTTTGTTTTTTATCCCCATGATGCGGGGAGAATTAACCCGGTTTTTTTGAATATCTGCGGAGTAAGATGGCGGTGACGATGCCGAGAACGATGAGAAGTCCCCCGAAGATAATGAGCACATTGCCCATAATGATAAGGGGGTTATTTTCGGCAAGGCGGGCGACTTCCTCGTTATACATATCGAGGGGGGATTCAAAACCGAACATTCCGCCATAACCGACGGAGGAGGAAAACTGTTCGTATAGTTCCTCAAGCACCTCGTCGGGAAGGGGATTGCCGTAATTGTCGAAGCCTTCGATCATAAAGCTATCGGAGGAGGTTGCCGACTGAACATCTACGACGGCATTGTGGAAGAATACCGAGGAGATGACGCGGACGAGGATTCCGAATCCTGCGAAAAACGAACCGATCACGGACAGATATACACCGAGCAGCCAGCCGAAGCGTTTGCAGAGCATTCCGAGGGTGTGGGGAAGTTTATCCATCCAATCCGGATAGGTGCGAATAGGCTCGGCAGGCGGAGCTTCACGAAACGGCGGAGGGACGGCATCGGACGAATCGGCAGAGTCTGTGGAGGTGCCGTCATTTTCCATGAAGTCGTCAGAGAGGAGCCAATCGGTGGTGACGCCAAACGTACGGGCAAGCGCCGCCAAATTGTCAAGCTCGGGCTGTGCCGTACCCAGTTCCCATTTCGAGATCGCTTGACGGGATACGCCGAGGAGTTCTGCGAGCGCATCCTGCGATAACCCTGCTTTTTTACGGCAGGTATAAATTTTTTCATTCAGTTTCATA
>JAZRNC010000142.1:0-12834 GCA_045647965.1 Eubacteriales bacterium
CTCATCTCTTTGAACGAAGACGATATGAATGAACTGAGAGAAGCTGGCGAGCCGGTGGAGACAAGCTGCCGTTTCTGTGGAAAGAAGTACGTGTTTGAACTCAGTGAGCTTGAAAAAGAACGAAAGATAGCCAAAGAAAAATCAGAGGAATAATAAAGGAGACTGCATCATATGATAAAGATCGAACGTTGGTCGGTGATGAATATTGAAAACGCAATAAGGGGAGCTCGCAATCCTTTTAACAGTTGGGACAGAATGGACAGCGAATACGGCGACGACGGAGAATATATTCTTGGTGAAAACGATCTTTCGCTTGCTGTGCGTCTTGCAAAAGCAGGCAGCGATGACCGTAAATTTCTTCGGATGATCTTCGTATCCGTCGATGTGACGGCCCCGCTTTATTGGTGGAAGGAATACGATACGTACAAGGTCGGGACGGTGGCAAACAGCTGCTCCACGATGCACAAGATCCACGCGAAGCCGTTTTCCAGAGAGGATTTCAGCTGCGACCGTATGAGTGACGTGGCTCTATCCTGCCTTGACCGCGTGATTGAAGTACTGGAAGACAGAAGACTGCGCTTTGTGGAAACGAAGGAGAAGGAATATTGGGACGATATGATCCAGCTTCTCCCCTCCTCGTTCAATCAGATGAGAACCTGCACGCTGAACTATGAAAATCTCATCAATATTTATTATGCGAGACGAAACCACAAACTGAAGGAATGGCATACGTACTGTGATTGGATCGAATCCCTCCCGTATGCCGATAAACTGATTACTACCCTGCGAGAAAAAGAGTAAACGAGAGGAGAAATGAGAATGACGGATCGTCAACTGGAAGACAATATCGGCGAGACGAACCGCGCAAAGATTGGCAGACGGGCGGGCATTGTCGGAATTGGCGTCAATATTTTTCTGTTTGTTATCAAGCTCGTTGCCGGGATTCTCTCGGGCGGTGTGTCAATCATTGCCGATGCCATAAACAATCTGACCGATGCCGGCTCCTCCATTATCGTGCTGATCGGCTACATTATTGCCGCCAAACCCGCAGACCGCGAGCATCCGTACGGACACGCCAGAATCGAATATTTGTGCAGCTTATTCATCTCCATCATTGTAACGTTTCTTGGCTTCGAGCTGTTCCGTACTTCGGTGGAATCGATCGTATCCGGCGGAGAGGGCGCAGTATTCGGTACGGTTTCCGTTGCGATTATGGTGGTGGCAATCCTCGTGAAGATCTTCCTTGCGGTGTATTTTCACCGTGTCGGAAATCGGATCCAGTCGTCGTCCCTTAAGGCTTCTGCGATGGACAGCATCGGTGACGTTTGCGCAACGACTGCCGTTATCGTCGGTATGTGCCTGACACCGCTGATCGGAAACGTAGCGGACGGTATTTTCGGTGCCCTGATTGCCGTATATATTTTCATTATGGGCGTAAGACTCATCAAAGAATCTTCCGACACTTTGCTCGGTGTAGCGCCCGATGTCGAACTCATCAAAGCGATCGTCGGAAAACTGAAAAGTTACGAGGGCGTTCTCGGGATCCATGACCTTGTGGTTCATAATTACGGTGTGGATCGGTTTTTCGCCAGCGTACATCTGGAAATGGATGCCTCCTGTGACGTGATGAAAAGCCACGATATCATCGACAATATTGAAGTGGATTTCAAAGAGGAGCTTGGCATTCACCTTGTGATCCATTTCGACCCGATTGCGGTGAACGATGAGAGCGTCAACGAACTGCATAACAAGATCCGCGGCATTGTTGACTCCATCGCGGCTGAATATTCTTCCCCCGTGTCCCTTCATGATTTCCGCGTGGTGTATGGTGTTACCCATACGAATATTATTTTCGATATTGCGGTCACGCATGAGCTTCCGCTGTCAAACGAAGAGATCGTTCGTATGATTCGCGAAGAGGTAACGAAAAAACTGGGCAAAGAATATAATGTAGTCATAACCGTCGACAGAGATTATACGACGACGAGATATTAAGGAAAATATTATATAGAACGAAAAAAGCACGTTCTTCACACCGCTTGGCGGGTGAAACGTGCTTTTTGTTATGCAAGTCAGATTTTTTCGAGGACCTTTGCCGCTTCGTCAAGGAGGATTGTTTTTTCCGAGAACGGGACTTTTTCGCCGCGGACGAGCTGGTAATTCTCGTGACCTTTTCCCGCGAATAAGAGAATATCCCCTTCGTTTGCAATACGGACGGCAAAGCGGACGGCTTCTTCGCGGTCTGGGATGGAGACGTACGGTTTGTTTTTGTCAAAATAGAGAAGCATTTCGGCGATGATATCGTCGGGATCTTCAAAATCCGGGTTGTCGGAAGTGAAAACGGTAAAATCCGCAAGGTTTGAGGCAGCTTCAGCAAGCTCGCGACGTCTCACGAATGTGCGTCCGCCGACGGAGCCGACCACGCAAATGAGGCGTTTCGGTTCGTATTTTCGAAGGACACTCAGTGCGTTTGTCAAACTGATTCCGTTATGCGCGTAGTCAATGATAAAGGTGATTCCCTCAACAGCATCCACGATCTCAAAACGTCCTTGGATCGAAATGGTTTTCAGACTGTCGGCGCAGTTTCGTACGGTGAGACCCTGCTTGGTACACGCGGCAATGGCGGCAAGACCGTTATATACACTGAATTCTCCCGGGGTACGCAGTTTGACTCCCGTACGAATGCCATCCTTCGTTACGTCAAAATCAATACCGAGGGAAGTAGCATCCCGGTAGGGCTGTACGCAGCCGCCACGGAAATCGGCGGGAGAATCGATGGCGTATGAGATGCACTCTGCATCCGTGTGTTGAATCATATACGAGGCGTGAGAGTCATCGGCGTTGTAGATGACGTATTTTGCACCATAATCGGTGAATAATTTCCGTTTGGCTTCTTTGTATTCTTCAAAAGAGGCGTGTTCTCCGGCACCGATGTGGTCGTGCGAAAGATTCGTGTATATGACGGTATGGAACGTAAGTCCTTGAATACGGAAGTTGTTCAGCGCTTGTGAGGAGACTTCCATTACCACGTGCGTGATGCCGTATTCGACCATCATAGAAAAATAATAGTGGAGTTCGCGGCTTTCGGGCGTGGTGTTGATCGTTTCGAAATGTCTGTTTCCGATGATGACTCCGTTTGAACCGATGTAGGCGCACGGGATGCCGTTCGAACACAGAATCTCACGAATCAAAATGGACGTGGTTGTTTTTCCCTTGGTACCGGTAATGCCGATGAGTGTCAGTTTTGTGGCGGGATTATCGAAAAAACGTGCGGCAAATGAGGCGAGCGCGGCTCTTGACGAACTAACGACGATCTGCACGGCGTCGCTTGGCAGAGGAAGAATACGTTCCACGACGAATGCGCGGCATCCGCTGTCGTAAACGGGAATGGCAAAATCGTGCCCGTCACGGGAAGCACCCGGCATACAGAAGAACAGGCAGTCCGCACTTGCCGAGGTGGAGCGGTATTCTAAGGATGTTATGATCCGCGCGGAGATGTCTCCTTGGACGTGACAAGGATACTCCGCGATCAGATCGGAAAGGAGAATGGACATAAAAAACTCCTGTTATGTATAAAGATAATGGCGAAAACCGTCCGGAAGTCCTACGGTATCGTGATTCATCCGATGGATGGCATGCCCCGCGAGCACTGTCAGGGAATCGACAAATCTACCATCGTTCGAATCCTTTCCGATGAGGGAAAGCTCCGTACAGCCGAGAATGGCGCAATCACAGCCTTCCTCAAACATCGGATCGGTGAGAGCGTACAGTTCTTCCATAGTAGGAATGATCCCACGCTTGACTTTCCCGTAGATCAGATCCATTAAGATCCTTCTGCCGTCTTCGCTTGGAATTTGCCAGTCTACCCCGTATTCTTCAAGCTCATTCTGGTACGAGCGGGAGTGTATTGTGCCGTCGGTTGCGAGAATTGCGGCTTTTTTGAACCCGTTTTTCTTGATGTACAAAACGGTTTCCGTGATGATACTTGGGACGTAAACGCCAACGGAGCGGCGAACTTCTTTAATAAAATAGTGGGCGGTGTTGCAGGGAATCACGATGGCATTCGCGCCGTATGCTTCGAGTGATTGGGCGTCACGAATCATAGCGGGCAGGGGACTTTCACTGCTTTTGCCAAGGATATAATCGGTTCTGTCGGGAGTGGTGGCGTGGCTTGACAGAATGATGTTGATGTGATCCTGATCGCAGTCGGCTTTCGTATGCTTTGTGATGAGTTCGTAAAAATACACGCTGGACATTGGGCCAAGTCCACCGATGATACCGAGCAAATTGTTGTTTTGATCTCGTTTCATAATTTTACCAAGATTTTTTGTAAAATGAAATTATGTATTCTTCGGATAATAGATTTTGAATTTCTTTTTCTGGCGGCGAAGCTGTTCAACGACGCAGATAAACCGAAGCGGATTCCACATAAGATCGGGCGTATACCAGATGGAGGAGGATTCCTTGCCGCTTTTTTTGAGTGCTTTGGCTTTTTCTACGAGAGCACGGTCCTCAGTGTATTTATATGCAACGCTTTTGGGGATATGATGCCAGAATACGCCGGTTTCACAGGATTCGCAGTCACAGCCGTCTGCATCGTGCTTTTCCACCGCGAGACGAGCCACGTTCAGTCCCGATGCCGTGAGGTAAAAATTGCTTCGTCCCTGACGGAGATTGATCTCAAACACACGGAAGTCGTCATCCGTTCCCTCGCGCAGTTTGATATCGAAGTTGGAAAAACCGGTATATCCGACGGATTCGAGCATTTCCTTGATCTTTTGAGCTACGGGCAGGGTGGAAACGGGCTCCGTAACAATAGCGGCATGGTTGCCGAGTCCCTTTGGTGTATGCTCCTCAAGCATCGTGTGACCGAGGCACATAGCGCGTACCTTCCCGTTGCGGTCGGAGTAGCAGGTGAACACGCGCATCTGGGAGTCCCCGCCCTTGATGAGTTCCTGAAGGATCATTTTGTCGGGGTATCCTGCCGAGTAAATGTCCGATATGATTTTTTCAGCGTCTGCCGGAGTGTCGGCAAAATAGACTTTTTTCATTCCGTCAAAGGGGAATTTCCAATAATCCGCGCTGGAAGACGGCTTTACGATGATCGGGTAGGGAAAACCGAGCTTTTCGGGAGTGAGATCAGCGGCAGCCGTTTTCTCGGTGAGAACGACAGTTTTCGGGTAGGGAATGTCGAATTTGTCGCACGTTTCGTAGAACTCTGCCTTTTTGGAGAGGGGCAACAAAAGATTTTCGTTCGGATAAGGGATAATATAATCCGAAAGTTCTGCTTTGTTGCGAATGATCATCGCTACATAATCGTCCGTACAACCGAAAAGCACAAGAGTGTCCCCGAGGTGCGCGTCGGAAAAACGATGCAGTGTGTCGAGCATTACTTCATCGCGGTCGATATCGGGAATGCTTTTGAAATGAATGATTTTTGAGTATTTGGTAGCGGAAACGGCGTATCGACCGAAAGCGTAGGATTTCACGCCGTATTGTTCGTGAAACGCACGTGCTACGTTATAGCAGTTTAAATCTGCACCAAGCAGAACGGGCGTGATCGGTTTGTTCATAATAAAGTACACCCCTTTTATAATACTGTAAACGGTGAATTAGTAAGAGCCATTTTTATTCAATGAATTGCTTGTGCCAGGTGAGGAACGTAAAGACCGTCCAGATCTTTCGCTGATTATTTGCCTTTCCGTTTTTGTGATCGTCAAGCAGTTTCAGAAGGGCATCTACGTCAAAATATTCAGCGGCAACGTCAGTGGTGAACGCATCCTTTACGATTTTATAATATTTATCTTCTCTCAGCCAGAAGCGGATCGGCACGGGGAACCCTTTCTTTGGACGGTGCGCCCATTCGTCGGGAAGGGTTTTGTTGGCAGCCGTACGGAGAACGGCTTTTGTGTCAAGACCGTTGATCTTGTAGGCGGCGGGTATCTGCTGGGCTTCTTCCATCACGATTTTGTCGAGGTATGGTACACGCAGTTCAAGGGAATGCGCCATACTCATTTTATCGGCTTTAAGAAGGATATCACCGGGAAGCCAGAGGTTTAAATCGAGGTATTGTTTTTTCTCAAGCTCCGATAGTCCCCGCGCTCTGTCATAGATGGGGGCGGTTACGTCGTGAACGGACGGAGCGTGGCGATATTTGTCTCTGAGGAGGGCATATGCTTCGTTTTCCGGGAAGACGAGTGCCTGACCGATGAAGTAATCTTCCGGTGTGCCGCTTCCTTTTATGATGAAATCGTGTCCTTTGAAATAGGGAAGATGTTTCGCAATTCCCGCGGCTCCGCGTCGCAGTATGGACGGTACTTTTTTGTACTTTCGCATCAGCGGGGACTCGTCGTACCATTCGTATCCTGCGTAGATCTCATCGGCACCCTCGCCGGACAACACGACGGTAACGTGCTCGGCGGCAAGCTTTGAGAGGAAATACAGCGGAACGGACGACGGGTTGGACTGCGGTTCGTCCATATGGTACTGAATCGTCGGGAATGCAGCAAAGCATTCGTCGGCGGTGATGTGTTTGAGATAGTTTTTGATGCCGAGGCGATCGGACAGTTCTTTTGCCTCGCTCGTTTCATCGAATTTTTCATTGTTGAATCCGACAGAGAACGTATCGTTTGGCATCAGCGTAGCGGTGATGTAGGAAGAATCCACGCCGCCCGACAGAAACGCACCGACTTTTACGTCACTGATGCGGTGAGCATTTACCGATTCGTGAACGCGAGCATCAATAGCGTCCGCGCATTCCTCGTAACTCATCGTATGTTTCTTTGAAAAATCCACGTCCCAATAACGGGTGAGAGTCATCTTGCCGTCGCGGTACACGAAGTAATGGGCGGGCGGCATTTTGTATGTGTTTTTGAAAAACGTTTCCTCCATAGAGGAATATTGGAACGTGAGATAGGGACGCAGGGCGTTTTCGTTTACTTCCGCTTTGAATTCCGGGTGTTCGAGGAAGCTTTTGATTTCCGATCCGAACACAAGATTTCCGGCAGGGGATTTGAAATAGTAAAACGGCTTGATACCGAACGGGTCGCGTGCGCCGTAGAGCGTGTTACTCTTTTTGTCCCAGACGACGAATGCAAACATTCCGCGCAGTTTTTGTGCGAGCTTTTCACCCCATTCTTCGTATCCGTGAACAAGAACCTCGGTGTCGCATCGGGTTTTGAAAATATGTCCCGCCGCGATGAGGTCGTCGCGAAGCTCTATAAAATTATAGATCTCACCGTTAAAAACGATAACGACACTTCCGTCTTCGTTATACATCGGCTGAGAGCCGTCTGCAAGGTCAATGATGGAAAGCCGACGGAAACCGAGCGTGATGGCATCTGCGTCCGTTTCTCCACTTATATGAAATCCATCGGAATCGGGTCCGCGATGGATGATACGTTCTGCCATACGACGAATGACGTCTTTTCTGTAGTCAATGATTCCCGTAAAGCCGATAAAGCCGCACATAGGTCCTACCTTTCAAATTCAAAAAATCAGTCAAAAATATGATACATTATATATTATAACACAGATTTTTAAATAAATAAATATCTCCGACGTAAAATTACGAAAAAAAGATGACGGTATCGTATCATACAGATAGGAACGCCACGCGAAGAATCGCGTTTTATAAACATATTTGTACATAAAAGATAGGAAAGTGCGTTTCCAATTTAAAATGTTGTTTATAATATTCTTGAAAAAATTCGGATTTTGTGATATAATAAAATGACTATTTATTTAAAGTGAGATGACGAGTATGGCAGAGATGAATTTGAAGTCGGCATATCTTGCAAAAAAGCGAGAATTATTCGACCGCTATTATGAAAAATTGAATGACCGACAGAGAGAAGCTGTCTATACGGTAAACGGTCCCGTTCTTGTACTTGCCGGTGCCGGAAGTGGAAAAACGACGGTTCTGGTCAATCGCCTTGCGTATTTGATTCGGTACGGGGATGCATACCGTTCGGAGCTGATTCCTCTCGACGTTAGTGCCGATACACTTCTTGAAATGGATGCGGCGCTTCAATTCTCTCACAGTGAACTCGGAGAATATCTCGAACGTTTTGCCGTAAATCCACCGAGAGCGTGGCAGGTAATGGCAATCACGTTTACCAATAAAGCCGCAAATGAGATCAAAAACCGTATTTCGTCCATTTTCGGAGAGAACAGTGAGGATGCTTCCGAGATAAAAAGTGGTACGTTCCATTCTATTTGTGTGCAGATCCTCCGACAATACGGCGCGCAGATCGGTTACGACCGTAATTTTTCGATCTGTGATGCGGACGACAGTAAAAAACAGATCCAGCTTTGTATGAAGCAGCTTGGTATCGATGATAAGATGCTTCCCGTAAAAAGTGTACAGAACGCGATCAGCCGTGCCAAGGACGAGTTGATCGAGCCGTGGGAATATCTTGAAAAAGCGGGGAACGACTTCAAGTTCCGCCAGATCGGTCAGATCTACGAGCTGTATTTCCAAAAGCTCAAGAGCCAGAATCTTCTCGATTTTGACGATATTATTATGCAGACGGTAAAGCTTCTTACGGAATGTGACGATGTCAGGGAACATCTTCAGAATAAATACCGCTATCTTTCGATCGACGAGTTCCAGGATACGAACCGCGCGCAGCTGAAGCTTTCGATGCTTCTTTCGGCAAAATACAAGAACGTTATGGTAGTTGGAGACGACGACCAGAGTATCTATAAATTCCGCGGTGCCGTGATTGAAAATATTCTCACGTTTGATAAGCATTTCGACAATACCACGGTCGTGAAGCTGGAAGAAAACTATCGTTCGACCAAACGAATTCTGGAAGCAGCCAACCACGTGATCGGACACAATTCCGGACGACTTGGAAAAACGCTGTGGACGAACGGTGACGAGGGCGAGCGTATCGTCGTGAAAAATCTCGGAAATCAGAACGACGAGGGACGATATATTGCTGACGTCATATCTACTTCCGTGAATGACGGCGCAAAATTCAAGGATTTTGCGGTGCTGTACCGAATGAATTCGCAGTCGCGCAGCATAGAGCAGGCGTTTGCAAAAAGCGGGATCCCATACCGAATGCTTGGCGGTATGCGATTCTTTGAACGAATGGAAGTCAAGGATATCGTTGCGTATCTTGCGCTGATCAATAATCCGAGTGACGACCTTAGACTCAGACGCATCATCAATACGCCGCGGCGTGGAATCGGTGAGAAATCCGTTCAGATCGCAGAGACTCTTGCCGCTGAAGAGGGATGTCCGCTGTTTGAATTCCTTCGCCGTGTGAAGAGATATAACGCCATTTCGCAGGGAACGGCGAACCAAATGGTGAATTTCGTCTACATGATGGATCGGTTCCGAGAGGCTTCCCTTGAGATGGGAGTAGCGGAACTGATTGAGATGGTACTTCAGGAATCCGGATATGCAAAGATGCTTGCGGAATTGACGGATAAATCCGAGAGAGAAGAAAGAGAGAACAATATCGGAGAACTTATCTCCGCGGCACGCTCGTATGAGGAAACTGCCGCAAGTCCCTCTCTCGTGGAATTTTTGGAAGATGTGGCACTCGTATCCGATATTGATAAATACGATGAAACGGCGGATGCAGTCGTGCTGATGACCATCCACTCGGCAAAGGGGCTGGAGTTCCATACCGTTTTCCTGCCGGGCATGGAAGAAAATATTTTCCCGAGTTTCCAGACGACGATGAATCCCGACGAGCTTGAGGAAGAACGCCGACTTGCGTACGTGGCGATCACCCGTGCCAAGCGGAAACTGTATATGACGCACGTCAGCGACCGTATGTTAAACGGCAGAACGGGATCGAATCCCATCTCGCCGTTCGTTCGTGAAATTCCCGTCGAGCTTCTTGAGGTGGAGAGAGATACTCCACGAGAGGCCCAGCTCCGCCAAATGAGACAGCGCCCCGTCAAGCAGAAGCCGATCAATCATTTCGTGGCAGAAACGGCAAAGCCGTCTCCGGCTCTCGGTGGGCTCAAGCCCCGTATTACGCAGGAGATCGGGCAGTTTGTCGCGGGGGACAGAGTACGTCACGTATCGTTTGGTGTAGGAACGATCGTTTCCTCAAAGCCGATGGGCGGTGACGTGATGTACGAGATCGATTTTGAAAAGGTCGGCAGAAAGAAGCTGATGGCGACCTACGCAAGACTTACCAAAGCATAAAAAAATTATTTAAATAAACCGATGCCAAAGCGGCAGAAAGGACGATCTTTGTTATGAAAAATGACAAGAAATTAGTACAGGATATCACTTCGATGGAAGTGGACTTTGCAAAGTGGTATACGGACATCTGCAAAAAAGCGGACCTCATCGACTACTCCAGCGTCAAGGGCTGTATGATCATTCGCCCCTACGGATACGCAATCTGGGAAAACATTCAGAAAATTCTTGACACACGCTTCAAAGAACTCGGTCACGAAAACGTATATATGCCGATGTTCATTCCCGAATCCCTCCTTGAAAAAGAAAAGGATCACGTAGAAGGATTTGCCCCTGAGGTTGCTTGGGTAACACACGGCGGCAGTGAAAAACTGACGGAAAAGCTCTGCGTTCGTCCGACGTCGGAAACGTTGTTCTGCGAACATTATGCGAATATCATCCGTTCCTACCGCGATCTTCCGAAGCTCTACAACCAGTGGTGTTCCGTTGTAAGATGGGAAAAGACGACCCGTCCGTTCCTCAGAAGCCGTGAATTCCTCTGGCAGGAAGGTCATACGATGCATGCAACAGCAGAAGAAGCGCGCAAGGAAACCATTCAGATGCTGAACGTGTACGCAGATTTCCATATCGACGATCTTGCTATTCCCGTTATTAAGGGTGCAAAAACACCGTCCGATAAGTTTGCGGGTGCTGAGGATACTTACTGCATCGAGGCGATGATGCATGATGGTAAGGCGCTGCAGGCAGGTACGTCCCACTATTTCGGGGATGGATTTGCCCGTGCGTTCGATATTCAGTTCACCGATAAGGACAATACTCTTAAATATCCCTACCAGACTTCGTGGGGCGTTACAACCCGTATGATCGGCGGCATCATTATGACGCACGGCGATGACAACGGTCTTGTTCTTCCGCCCGCTGTTGCACCGATTCAGGTGGTTATGGTTCCGATCGCAATGCACAAGGATGGCGTAATCGAAGCAAACCGTGCACTTTACGATCGAATCAAGGATAAGTTCCGCGTGAAGCTTGATGACAGCGATCAGAGCCCCGGATGGAAGTTTGCGGAATACGAAATGAAGGGTGTTCCGGTGAGAATCGAAATGGGTCCCCGCGATATCGAAGCGGGTCAGTGCGTGATCGTAACCCGTCACAATATGGAAAAAACCGTGGTTTCCATTGAAAATATCGAAGAGACCGTTGCCGAAAAGCTCAAGGAAGTTCGCGACGGTATGTATGAAAAGGCTCTTCAGAACCGCGAAGCTCGTACGTACTCCTGCACGACCATTGACGAGATCATCGAGTCGCTGAAGCAGGGTGACGGTCTTGTACGCGCTATGTGGTGCGGCGACGAGGAATGTGAGGATAAGGTAAAAGAACTCACGGGCGTTGGTTCCCGCTGCATTCCGTTTGAACAGGATCATCTGTCTGACGTATGTGTATGCTGCGGAAAACCGGCAAAGCATATGGTTTATTGGGGCATTGCTTACTAATTTTTCTTTGACGTAACGTAAAAAATGAGTAAAAAGGGGGGGATGACTTGAAAGAATTTTCCAATTCCGCGGCGGATAAGATAAGGAGAATTGATCCGGTTATCCTCTTCTGCGTTTTCGCCATGAATCTGATGAGTATTTTTACGCTGTATTCCGCCGCCGATAAATACGGTACGTGGTATTTTAAAGCGCAGATACTCGCTTCCGCAGTCGGGATCGTGGCGATGCTCGTGATCTTGTTTATCGACTATGATATGCTCATATCCAGGATGAAGTACGTTTTCTTTGCGATATCGGTCGCACTGATCGTGTTTGTCAAAGTGTACGGAAAGGGAAGTCTTGGAAATAACAACTGGATACAGATCACGGACTCCATTTCCGTTCAACCGACGGAGTTTGTAAAAATCACGTTTATCATCACGTTTGCGGTACATCTCGATTATCTGAGAAAAAAGATTAACCATCCATTTTCCATCGTCCAGCTTGGAGTTCATGCCGGACTGATAATCGGACTTGTAATGTGGCAGGGGGACCTTGGTATGGCCCTCGTTTATATGGCGATTATGATTTTTATGGTGTTCGCGTCCGGGGTATCCCTCTGGTATTTTGCCGGAGCTGGAGGGGCTGTCGTGATTGCACTTCCGGTATTGTGGAATTTTTTGACCGAGCGCCAGAGAAACCGTATTTTGTTTGGATTCAATCCGGAGCTTGACCCGTACGATATCGGATGGCAGCCACTTATCAGCCGAAACTGCATTATTTCGGGCGGATTTCGCGGTGCGGGATTTGCAGGTGGCAACGTATATAAAACGCTCAAACACGGTCAGTCAGACTTTCTGTTTGCCGTGATGGCTGAAAAATTCGGGTTTATCGGTACGTTTACATACATTGTATTGATGAGCGTGCTGATTATGCGAATACTGCATATTGCCGGAAATACCCGGAAAAAATACGCGTCGTATATTTGTATCGGTGTGGTAGGTATGTTGGTTGCACAAACCGTCGAGAATATCGGAATGTGTCTCGGAATGCTTCCGGTCGTTGGTATTACGCTCCCGTTTCTCTCCTACGGTCCTTCCTCGATGCTGTCGATGTACATATGTATGGGCGTAATACAAAGTATCTGCGTACATAATAAGAAATACTATTTTGAACGAGAACCTTGGTAAA
>JAZRNC010000143.1:0-12891 GCA_045647965.1 Eubacteriales bacterium
GATGCGTTTTTGCCTTCAAAAAGAAATTGTTCGCATTTAAAGCCCTGCCAGGTGGTGTATTCAGCCATTTTATTATCTCCTTGGTGTATGGAATAGTTGTTATGGAAAAGTATAACACATTTTTTTTGCATTGTCAAGCAATAAAAGGTAAAAGAAAACAGAAAAAGACTCGTCAAAGACGAGGCTTTTTCGTGGTGAACCCCTCGGTGTTAAATCCGAACTTTTCAAGTTCACTAAGCTCAAGCTTTTTCAGATTGTCGTTTTCCTGGAAATTGAATGTAATTATCAATTTATCGTCATATAAGTACACGGAATTTACGAAGCTGTTAATTATAATTTCAATCCGCTCTTCGGCGTTAATGATCCTGTTTCTTATATCACGCAGGAAAAACTCAATCTGTTCCTTTGTAATAGGCGGTCTGGCGATTTTCTCTTTATCAATGGAAACGAGGAGTGCCTTTTTGCGTTCCTCTGCTTCCGTCAGACGCTGCTTGGTGGTTTCTGTTATGATTCCCTGCTCAATGGCGTTCATTATATTATTTATAATTTTTTGAACTTCGCGAAGCGTGTTATTGAGTGCTGTAAGCTCTGAATCATCGTTTCGCTCTGCTTCGCTAAGCTCAAATGCTTTTTGCGAAACGTATTCGATATTTGCATCGGTCAGAATCTCGTTTATGGTAACATCCGTTATAAACTGCTCCAACCATTCTTTTTTTACGGTCTTCTTGGTGCATCCGTGCCGTCGTTTCTTTTCGATGCATGAATAGTAGAAGTGAGTTGCGCCGGTACTGCTCGTTCCGCTGTCACCTACCATGTTATTACCGCAGGTGCCGCAGAAGAGCTTGCCTGTGAGATAGAATGTTGTGGTAGATTTCGAGCTTGCCGGAGCACGTTTGTTTTGCTGTACTCGCTTTTGCACCTTTTCAAACATCGCGTCGTCGATGATCCGCGGTATGGCGTTTTCGAGAACCACGCCGAGGTATTCGTATCTGCCGATATACTTTTCGTTGGAAAGCAGTCGGTGCAGTGAGTTGTAGGAGAACGGCTTTCCGGTGGCGGATTTATGCCCGGCGGCGTTCAGCTCGGCGCAAATCTCTTTCACGGTGTATCCGTCGGAGTACATCTCATATATCCGTTTTACGATAAATGCGGTGTTGTTGTCGATTACAAAGTTTTTATCTTTATCAATTTTATAACCGAGAGGGACTGTGCCGCCCATGTACTTGCCAAGCTCTGCTCTTTGGTGCATACCTCGCAGTACATTCTGCGATAGGTTGGCGGAGTAGTATTCCGCCATACCCTCAAGCACGCTTTCGAGGATGATACCTTCGGGGCCGTCGGCGATATTCTCCATTGCGGACACGATCCGCACATTGTATTTTTTTAACTGTGCCTTGTAAATGGCACTATCGTATCTGTTTCGGGCGAAGCGGTCTAATTTATATACTATTACATAATCGAATTTTCCGTTTTTGGCATCCCTGATCATCCGCTGGAAGTTGGGACGCATATCGGTTCGCCCGGTCAGAGCTTCATCGGGGTACACATCCACTACTTCCATATCGTTATCGGATGCCCACTTGCGGCAGACCTCAACCTGACCGCCGATACTCTGCTCGTTTTGCCGTTCGCTTGAGTACCGGGCGTATATTACGGCTTTTTTCATGGATGTGCTCCTTTCTCCGTTTTATGTGGACGGGGATTTTTTATATGTGGGTATAGCGTTTAATTGTGAGTTGTATGTGCACAGCATTTGACACAAATATCGGTTGCTACAATCTTGTGCAGTTTATTTTCCAAGAAGATGGTAGCTTTACATATTGACATTTTAATACAATTTGTAGTATAATAATAGTGGAGATAGGTTCGCGACCGTTCCATAAGAATGCTACAAATTGTTCATGATTTGTGAAAAATGTATATTGACAGACAGCTTTGCGTATGCTATAATGTAGTTACACACCTATCCTTGTGTAGGATGTGCTGAGATTTCGTCCGCCTTTGGCGGGCGTTTTCGTTTATATCGCTTTATATGCCTGATATTCACGTTCGTAACGATCAACATTATATTCCTTTACATCGAAAGCGGTGATCAACTTATAATAGGAAATGCGGTCTTCGAGTATGACCAAATAATTATCAGCAGAACACCAAATGTAATAACGCTCCTTATTTGTTTGGTCATGAAACTTTTTCCAACTCTTATATGAGTCACACCTTTTATCATCTTGAATCAACGCTTTTATCCAGCTAATACGTGCACAACGAGTCAAATCGGGGATTCTGCTTTCATCGTTATGACCCGTGGATATGATGTGCCAAAAGGAACGTTCCTTGCCATCAAAAATAGCTTGATGGATAATATCAACATTTTTGCCGTTAAACATAACACGGTTATTGATAAAGTCATTTTTGAAAATAGTATAGATAGCCTCTTTGTAGTTTTCCCAGTTGCCGCCATAATCAGATAACGAAATAATATCAGGTAACTTTTCGCAATTAGTCATCATTAAACCCTTCCTGCAGGCGACAATGAAAAATATTAAATTTGGTTTCTTTGTATAGGGTTGTCTTTTTTAGGGAATAACCACTACGTCGCCTTATGCGCTCTACTATTTCATTTTTGGCTGTCATGGTATTATAATCTCTTGATACATACGCCATTGCACCAATTAAAACATCGACGAGCTGCATGATTTCGACTTCATGAGAGCGTATAACCTGCATGTTTTCAATAATTTTGTGTGAAAAATCATATACGCTATTAGATAGCACTTCATGCAGCTTTTTTATTTTTGATTTTGATTTAGTATCTTTGATATCCAAATAAATATTATACCTATCGTTTGGTGATAGCAAGACTTTCAACATATTGAAATACATTTTGTAATACCAGTCATCATGACTTTGATTGAATATGTCGTGATTTATTGAATCTTTATTATCCACGACCAGTACACGAAAATGCAAATCATCATCATCAAAAAAATAATTTATCAAATCTATATAAGCCTGTTTTTTTGATTCTGAAATTTTCACCCATTTCATCTCATGGGAGATAGAATGGGCTTTTTTTATTTCACGAATCCGCTCGTTGATCTCTCGGACTTTATCTTTGGGACACCAAATACCGCCGAGAACCATAATGCTGTTACCATCGCATGGCAAGTGGCAACTTTCATCGCAGTATACATTGTACGTGTTCATCATTTCTCCTTCCCAAGGCAGCTTATTTCCTCACACCCTACCAATGCCGCCGTGTTTGCTCCTTGGTTTCATTCTCGCAGTCGGCGACGGGTGTGTAGTCGTAATGATGCCCATGCTCGATGTGGTACAGCTCGTGCTCGTAGGCTTCCTGCTGTGCCTCATGGGATAGGCGGCTGTTTATATATACGTTATAGTTTCCGTCCTCATCGGGAACGGTGACGGCGTTTACCGTCGTGGGTAAGCTGATATACCTTACAAAGACATCATCCCTCAAGACTGTCTGCCTTTCCGAAGTGCTTCAATTATACGGACTGCATCTTCAACGTCCTCTTTGGTTGCGTTTTTGGAGAGGGAAAACAGCATGCGCATTTCGGGGCGTGTTTTCAGCTCCTCAAGATATTCCATAAGCTCCTCGTCCTCTGTGGTTACCGCAGGCGGAACGGGGGCTTTTTTTGTTTCTTCGCGTCCGAGCAGGCGGTCAGTGGTTGTGCCAAAAAGTTCTGCTATTCTTGCGACCATTTCGGGATTAGGCGAAGCTTTATCACTTTCCCACTTAGCTACAGCCTGCTGACTTATAAATAATTTTTCAGCGAGTTCTTTTTGAGAAATGCCGTGCTCTTTTCTCAATTTTTTTAAGTTGTCACCGAACATTTTGCATCACCTCCAAGAGTATTCACAGCTATATTATACTACTCAAAGTTGTATTTGTAAAGATTTTTTTCAAAAAAAGTATTGACAACTACCAAAAGTTGTGATACAATGAATATGCAAAACAACCAAAGGTTGTAAAAAGGAGGGCGATGAAGTATGTGGACGGTATTTTATGTATGGGCAGCATTGTTCGTGGCATGTATAATCGCCACGGCATTAGCGTTGATTACGCGGAACACCGTGGCGAAGTGGATCATGTGCATTTTATTCGTAGCCGTACAGATATCGAATGTATTTGTACAGTTTAGTGTGATACATTGATTTGTGAGCAAAAGTCACACAGGAACTTTGCGGCACCATCAAAATCAGCATTAGAAAGCTTTTCATCTATATCGTATATGTAGTGATGTTGGGATCTCTTGATATACATCATAACCAAGCTTCTATTGCTGTCAGAAAGCGAGTGAGTTCGCTTGTTCATTATATCACCGCTTACAGAAAAAACATATTTTTCAATGCATTCCAATCGTTTTTGCGCATACAATTCAAGCTTTATTTTCTTATTTTGACTGTAAGCATCGATAAGTTTCACTGCTATTGGAACCACAATAGCAACGAGAGCACTCCCTACGGAGGCGACTATGGTAATAATTGTTGATTCAGACATAACTACACATCCTTTCGAGGATATTATATCACAAAAAGTTGTAAAAATCAATATAAGGAGGAAAACATGCGAGGTTGGTTAAAAGAACTGCGCGAAAAGGCGCAAATGTCACAGGTGCAGCTTGCATCTGCTGTCGGAATAACTCAACAGCAGTACAGTTTTATTGAATCCGGCAAACGCGGCGTGAGAGTCACCACCGCCAAGAAGATCGCGGCGGCGTTGGGATTCGATTGGCAGAAGTTTTACGAAGAATAATAAAAGCAAAGGAGAATAAAAACCATGGAAAACAAAAAAACACCATTACCGGAGCACGTTATCAGCGCCATGCGCAGGGATGACGGCTACATCATTGCCGAGGGAACGCCAAAGGGGATGCAGTACGTTGTCTACGTCCTCACGACTGACGGCTATAAGTCGTTGTGTACGGTCACGCCGGCGGATATGGAACAGCTGTATGAGGAGGGCGTTATACAGCACGTCGGCGACGGCAAATGGAAGCTCACCGACAAGGGAAAGGAGAAAGAATAATGTGTGAATTAGAAACCATGCCCAAATGGGAAATGAATTATTTTTGCAGATGGTTAGCCAAGGCTACGGAAGAATATTTCAAGGACCCAGACGTTCAGAAGCGATTTCAGGAGTTCTTGGCAGAGAAAGCTCGCAAAGCGGAGGAGGCAGCCACGCCATGAGCAAGATGCAGGAACGGCTCGAACGTGCGACATGCCGAAAGCTCGTGAAGCTGTGCAAGAAAGCGCCTACTGTATCAGAGGCGGTGGCGATGTATGACCGAGCGTATGTGCATTACAGGAAGCTCGTCAGCACCGGTGACGGCGGCGAAAGCTCCGGTGCCCTTATAGCCGACACGGCGGCATACGTCAATGCGCTTGCAAGGTATTGCAGTATGCGCGGGGTAATTTTAAAAGAAATAAGATAAGAGAGGTACATAAAAACATGGATAGACCACAGGTAAATATCAGCAAGACCTATAACAGTGAAAGATGCCGCCTTGTGAGCATAGTATGGAACGGCAAAAAGCAAACGCCGGCTATACTGCACCTTAAGGGCCTGCCTACCGCACTCGGCGACGGCATAAGCGTACGGGCACTTGAAGGCGGCGTGGTTTTACACGCAGGGCGGAACTATGACAAGACATCAAGGCTCTCGCAGCGCGGTGTATATGTAACGATACGCGGTCGAGACGGTGTGAATGTATCCTATGAGCGGTTAGCGACAGCACTCGTCAGAGAGGGTGATCTGGTACGCGCCGGCGAAGTCATAGGCTACGAGGGCAGTTCGGGAACCGGAAGCGCAGAATATCTCGCAATACGCTTTGAGCGCAACGGACGGCTCGTTAACGGCCTCGACTATCTCGGTATATCTGGCAAGCTTGGCGAGTACAGAAACAAAACGGAGAGCGCGGAAGAAATAGTGTGCAGAGTATGCAATCTCGACCAGCATGAGCGCTACAGTATTCGAGGTCTTCCCTGCGCAAACAGTATATGGGATAAATTTCTTTCCGCTCTTGAGAAACGGTGGAAATAAGAAAGGAGTAGCACCATGACACTGTTATTATCAGTTATCTACATAGTGTGGTTCAGCTATCGCAGCATATGTCACTTTGCGCCGTGCTTTGCGGCAGTGTCCGGGGATATTTCCTACGGTGATGTGCGTGTCAGACGTGCGAGGCGTGTAAGCCTTGCGTATATCGCAGGGGCGCTCATCTATGCGGTAGCGTGGGCGATAGTGCTTGCACAGACTCTTGTTATGATGTACGGGGGTTGATATGGACGACAATATCAAAGAAGCAGAGGAACGCTTCGTGCGCGGTCTTATGGCGGAAAACAGCGAACTGCAGAAGAAACTGTGTGAGCTATCCGACATTATCGCGGAGATGGAAACGTCTTTGCATGCGGATATCGAAGTGCGGCGCGGAACGGTGGTGTTCTTATGAGGCCATGGATGAGCAAAGAGCAGATGGAAGCGCTCATTCGTGAAGCGCCGGATAAGAGTCTGCAAATAAGATACCTCGCCGAGATCAATGGGGTAAGCGTATCAGAGATATGCGAAGTGCTCGGGATAGAGCACGACAACAGATTCAAGCTTACGCCGATGCTGAAAAAATACGGTTGGACCGAGGAACAGCTGCGGACCGTATTTTGCATGCATGAGCGGAAATGTCCCCGCGTGGAGATAGCCAAAGCGGTAGGACACAGCGTTGGAGCAATTGATCGCTTATGCGCCACGGCATTAAACGGATGCTTTGCTCCGATCCCACGGAAATACGGCAAAAAGAAAAGCCACATTTGATGCTGCAACACCAAATGCGGCAAAGGTGAATCTTGCGTGAGAAAGATTACCTATACGGTACCAATATTATAACATAAATTTTCATTTTGGTCAATAGATATCGGAATTTTATGTTCAAACAAAAGCTTCCTTGCTTCGCCGTAGCGGAGCGGAGGCATAAAAAGCTTTTGTTATACTACATTTATTGATTTTTTGCAAGAGGTTTTAAGAAAAAAGTTAGGAGGCGATGCGATGTACGTGAATTACGGGCAGATATCGAATCAGCAGGCATCGTATCTTATCGGCTGGGGAGTAGACCACATACCGCGAATCTACTACACCGGGTATTACGACCACAAAAGCGGGAGCTATATGCTGTATCCGCGAAATGTGGCGTGTCCCGGTAGCTACGCGCCGGAGCTGTATAAGAAGCGGCGCGTGTATGCAGCCGATATCAAGCCTGCAAGATAGTAAAATTTAAGGAGAATATGAAAAATGTTAAAAGCAACGATAGATAATGGCAAGGTAATGGTAATGGCTTCGGGAAGTTCGCTTGATATCACCCACGATGTATGCCTGGTTATAGATGCGATATACAAAAGGTTAGAAGACGACAGCGAAAAAAATAGCAATCGTGAAGCGTTCAGAAAAGCCCTTGTACACATTCTCACAGATCCGGACAGCCCTCTGTTTGTGATGACGGACGATGAAGAGGAGGGAGAGGCGTGAAAATCAAAGTAATAATAAAACAGCCGGGCAGAGCGCCCTATGTAACCAACATATCAAATACGCTTGAAAATTTGCAGAAAACCGTTGACGGATACATAGAAACCGTTACTGTTTGCTCCGATCTTGTTATTATATGCAACGAAGAGGGCAAGCTTCGCGGACTTCCGCATAACTGCAAGGTGTGCGGCTTGGATTTTGTCGGCACGATAATCTTCTGCGGTATCGATGGGGATGAGTTCTGCGACGTTCCGATGTGTTACAGCGACGCGAAACGATTGTTTCCGCATCTGTGGGAGGTGTGACGAGGATGGATTCAAAAAAACAGACCGAAGAAATGGCCAAAGCCATAGAACGCACCGGCATGCTTGATAGCTTATCGAGATGTGAGGTAGTTGCGTATGAGCTTTACAAGGAGGGTTACCGTAAGCATGGTAGCGTGGAACATAAGTCATGCAAGTGGGTACGGCGCAACAACGAAATGATGTGCCCTACGTGCAGATTTATCTATTACAGCAATAATGACGACTTTAACTATTGCCCGAATTGTGGTGTAAGGATGGATGGACATATATGAAACCACAATACATATTTCCGCTCATCCTTATCGCCCTTGACATAGGTGCGGCGGTGTGGTATGGATTAGCGCGTGATGCGCGCATGGTTATATATTGGATTGCCGCGGCGGTGCTTAATGCGGCGGTTACGTTTAAGTGAGGTGACCAGCCATGAGCATCAAAACAAAGCTATACCACGATAATTTTCAAAACTACAAGCGGTACAACATACCGCGTGCACAGCTTGTTATAGCTGATATACCGTATAACGTGGGAGATAAAGCTTACGGATCAAACCCTATGTGGTACGTTGGCGGCGACAACAAGAACGGCGAGAGCAAGCACGCGAAGTCGGCGTTCTTCAACGGCGACGGAGATTTCAACCTTAACGAATACTTTCACTTCTGTCACAAGCTTTTGAAGAAAGAGCCCAAGGAGCGAGGCAAAGCACCGTGCATGATTATATTCTGCGCTTTTGAGCAAATGGCACCGCTTATTGATCTTGCACGGAAGCACGGGTATATGCACTACATACCGCTTATCTTTTGCAAGAACTATTCGGCGCAGGTACTTAAAGCCAATATGCGTATTGTGGGAGCTACGGAATATGCACTGTGTCTGTATCGGGACAAGCTCCCGAAGTTCAACAACACGGGCGAGGACGGCAAGCGGCATATGGTGTTCAACCACTTCGAATGGAGGCGCGACAGTTCCAAGGAGTACCCGAAGATACATCCGACGCAAAAGCCGGTGGTAGTGCTTAAACGGCTTATCGAGATATTCACCGACGAGGGCGACGTAGTAATAGATCCTTGTGCCGGAAGCGGCAGTACACTTCGCGCCGCTCGTGAATGCGGACGCAACAGTTACGGTTTTGAAGTGAGCCGCAAATTTTACAACGAGGCTATGGAGAAGATGTTATGCGAGTAGGGCTTATTGATGTAGATGGGCACAACTTTCCAAACCTTGCGCTCATGAAGATATCTGCATGGCGTAAGCAGAACGGTGATCAAGTCGAATGGTGCCTGCCTCTTGATCATTACGACCTTGTATATCAGTCGAAAGTGTTTGACGAAACGTATTCGGCTGATATAGACTGGTTTCCAAATGCTGATAAGATAATAAAAGGCGGTGCAGAGTAATGACTCTTAAAAAAGCTATACAGCTACTTGAAGAAGAATATGAGAAAGCAAAGAAACTCAGTTGGGTAAGGAAGCCTCTTGCTTATGCGCTGTATAAAGTTTGGAAAAGAGCTGACGAAATGAAAGGACGGTGAGTGAGCATGACAGATAACGAGATTATAAAGGACTTACAATGTGCTTCCGAATGGTTTGCCGAACACGGTAGAAATACAAACACGGCTATTATCGGAATATGCGATAGAGCCCTTGACCTCATCAATCGCTTGCAGGCAGAAAAGGAAGCCCTTATAAACGGACAGAAAACTTTGCAGAAATATATTGCAGAGCAAAAGTCCGAAATTTTAATATTAAACCATAGCAATGCAAATCTGATGGAGTTGTATTATAACGAAAAAGAAAAAGTTGCAAGCGCAAAACAAAAGGTTATAGACGCTTGTAAAATGCTCGAAAACGCAAAAGCCGAAGCAATCAAAGAGTTTGCGGAGAGGTTGAAAAAGAACAGTATTGCTGTTGATGTGTCATTTGGCTATGGTAGAGAGCATTATGCAGAAGCCGTGACGGTTATCGCAATCGACAGCATTGTAAAAGGAATGGTGGGTGAGGGAGAAGCTAATTTCTCACCAGAGGATGCAGATGCCTGACGGCTTCATCTCACCCGAATATGAGCTTCCTTTATCGGACGGGCTGTATGAGGTGTGGGATATGCTGGGGCGTGTGGCGGTAACGCTGTTTGACGTGTCCCGTTCCGCGTTCCTCCCTGCGCCCGGTATAGTAGGTGTCAAAGGTTGGCGCGAGTACATACCCGATGAGGAGGACATAGCCGAATACCGTGAGAGAGGGTGTGACGAAGTATTATGGATATGAAAACAGCAATAGAAGCATCAAGGCGGTGTGTGCCGGTTACATACAACGGAGTAAAATACAAGCGCATCACACAGCGTATCACCAACGTGGATGATAGCGGAAGCGAGAGCTATTCACTGGCGCTTCTCGATTACTGCGGCTCGGCGGTGGTGATTGCGGCGGCAAGTGATGTGGAAATTGCAATAAAACAAACGCCGCAAGCATAGGGCTTACGGCGTTCGGAGAGTTAAGTCAGACTGATTTTCATTCTTTCGTAATCTTCTTTGTAGTGCAGAGCTCATTCAAGCTCGGACGGCGGTTATTGTGAATCCCCCTCGACGTACTCCATAATATCACCTGGCTGACATTCAAGAATAGCGCAAAGCCGTTCAAGCGTTCTAGTGTCGATGTTGCCTTCTCCGTTTTTCATTTTTGTTAATGCGGCTTGAGAGATAATATTTTCTTTGCGTATGCGGTACGAGGTGATACCCTTTTTCTTTAACAACTCAAATAGCTTTTCGTATTTAAATGGCATTGTAATACTCCTTATTATATTAATATAGCCATATTATATCACAACACATACACGATGTCAAGTGCACAAAATCAACAAAAATATTCACCAAAGTTCGTGCATAATGTGTATTGACTATTCACGAGCTTTAGTGTATAATTTTGTTGTCGATAGGAAAAGTGAACGGATTTTTCTATTAACAACAAAATTATAATTGAAAGGTGTATTTACCATGGAAAGTAATGTACAAGTAATCAGCAAATCTATCTGTAACGTGCTTCTGGAAGCAGACGATCAAATGGGTGAGCTTCGGAACAAAATTCAACATCTCGATTCTCTTTTATATTTTCTTCGTGAATTTTTTGAGTATACGGCGTTAGATGTCAATAGTCCCAACGAAAATATCCGTACGCATTCACATTGTATGCTTGCGCACTACCGCGAATATCAGAGTATATTTGAAGTTGCATTTAACAAATCAAGTGATATTATTTTATCAGCAAATACGCTGGAGGAGACGCTTTCGGCGGCATTTGGAGAAGCGGCAAAATTGAAATAGGCGATAGGAGGTAAAAAATAATGGCAAAAACAGTACACGGAATGACCGAAACACGCCTATATCGTATTTGGAGCGCTATGAAACAACGGTGTGAAAACCCCAACACCATTAATTATAAATACTACGGTGCAAAGGGAGTTTGCGTGTGTGAGGAATGGCGAAGAGATTTTCGCGCGTTTTATCTTTGGGCTATCTCTAACGGTTACACAAACGATCTCACGCTTGATCGCATAGATGCGAACAAAAATTATGAGCCGTCAAATTGTCGGTGGGTTACACGCAAAGAACAGCAAAACAACACATCATATACTCGCTTATATACATATAACGGCGAAACACGTTCCATTATGCAATGGGCTGAAAAGACAGGCATGTCCCCACCTGTTTTATACTATAGAATAAGGAGTGGGTGGAGCATAGAAAAAGCGTTAAACACAAAACAAAGGAAATGGAGTAAAAAATGAGTTGTTTTAACTTCAACAAGGTCATACTCGGCGGCAGGCTTTGCGCCAAGCCGGAGCTTAAGCAGACAAAGAGCGGCGTTATCGTAACGGATATAACCGTTGCGGTGAACCGCAGATACAGCGGCAAGGACGAAAACGGGCAGGCGGCACAGCCCCAGGCGGATTTTATTAAGGTTATCCTTTGGCGACAGCTTGCGGAGCTCGTATGCAAGTATTTTGATAAAGGCTCGTCCATCTGCATTGTGGGATCTATTCAGACACGCACATGGGCGGACAAGCAGGGGGCGAAGCAGTACGCTACGGAGGTTGTGGCGGATGAAGTGCACTTCGTTGATTCCAAAGGAGAGGGTGGCAGAGGGTATCAGACACCCTCGGATACGGATGCACCTCCTGCGTACTACACCGAGGGCGGCGGCAACGCGCCGAGGTTTGAAACCATAGCAGACGATGATGAATTGTTTTAGGAGGGAAAAATATGGCGCAATACGCAAAAAACACCAATGTAACGTCTGAATTATCGCGAATCGAAATCGAAAAAATTCTTATAAAGTACGGTGCGGATAATTTTGCTTATGCAACAACAAACGGTATGGCTCTAATCGGTTTTACAATATTTCAAAAGCAGGTCAAATTTGTATTGGCGCTGCCGAAAAGGGAAGATTACCGTTTGACCCCAACCGGACGAATGAGATCGGAAAACAGTCAACAAGAAGCGTGGGAGCAAGATTGTAGGCAGAGATGGCGGGCGCTCAAGCTTGTGATTCAAGCTAAACTCGAAGCTGTTGAATGCGGCATTTCGGTCTTTGAGGATGAGTTTATGGCAAACATTGTACTTCCTGGCGGTGAAACGGTCGGAGATTTCATGAAACCTCAAATTGAAAAAGCGTATAAGCTTGGTGTTCCTCCAAGTCTGTTGCCAATACTGCAGGGCTGATTAAATGTTTCTTTGAGCTATAAGTAGTTTGAAACCATAGCGGATGACGATAAGCTTCCGTTTTAACCCGCAAAAGGCGGTACTGTAATCTTACAATAATATATAGCTCGATTTTCAGAGGCATCGCCTCTGATTCGGGCTTGTACTGGGTATTAACAAGTCGGGGTAATTCTTTTACGGTTGGTATGTATGAGATACGGGGCGTCGGGGACGTCGCCCCCTACAAACCAAGACCAATCGTTTTGTGTTCTATTCCGTAGAACATAAAAAATGCCCGTCCGGGACAGCGGAGCCTTAGCGCAGCGAATACCGGACGGGCTGTAAGTACACAGCGTAAGTAC
>JAZRNC010000144.1:0-7517 GCA_045647965.1 Eubacteriales bacterium
CCTCACCCGACTCCGTCGGGAGCGCACTAGCGCAGTCTGTGCAACCCTCCCGGAGGGAGCCTTTGGCTAAAGCATTTTCATTCCACCACCTTAGGTGGTGGTTTTACTATGCTTAAGCTACAAAGAAAAACTCCGCAGGAATTAATCATGCGGAGATTTAACTGTTTTACGGATACCGCACAATTTCGCGGACTTGTTTTTTTCGGGGGATTTTTTAATATTCAAATATCCATCGCCATTTTTACGTGAACGATTCCTTCTTCCAAAAACTCGTCGGAAGTGACCAAAAAACCGAGTTTTTCATAGAAGCCGACCGCGTGCTTTTGGGCATCCATCACGATCTTACGACACGGCATACGTTCAACGATGGCAGCGATTCCCGCTCTCATCAGCCGTTTTCCGTCGCCGTCGCCATGTTTGACCGTCAATACCCTGCCAATCTTGACTTCTCCCGCATCTTCCACGTCGCGATATGCACGGAAATACGCCATCACCCGCCCCGTTTCCTCATCGGTAAGAAAACAGTGCAGGCTCTCGTAATCTACGTTATCCTCATCCACGTAAATGATCTTTTGTTCTTTTACAAAAATTTCAGCACGGGATTTGAGAATCTCGTACACCTCGCCGCTTGTAAGCTCGGAGAAAAATTTCGCATAAAACGCCATGTTATTTAACCTCATCGGAAAGGCTCATCCGTCCTCGTTTTTGTTTTCGGAAATGACCGATCACCGCAGAAAGCGCCGCCGTAATCACAAAGCAGCAAAGCTCCGCTGTCACCACCGCCGCTCCCGTTTGAAGTGAGAAGCGACACGCAAAGAAAAATCCGAACACAAAGCAAACGACGGAGATCACGGCAGAGAAAATCACCGTCCACTTGAAGCTTTTTGTAATTCGCATTGCCGTAAGAGGCGGAAAAATAATCAACGCGGAGATCATAATTGCCCCCATCATTTTCATACCGACGACAATGGTGATTCCCGTCAGCACAGCAAGAAGGATCCCGAACAAATCGGTCGGAACTCCTGCCGCGTGGGCAAAATTCTCGTCAAACGTGACAGAAAAGATCGTTTTTGCACAAAGAATGAACCATGCCATCACGACGAGCGATAACAAAATAGAAATGACCATATCTTTGTTTGTGATCGTGATGACGGATGCCGAGCCGAACAGAGAGTTACAAATATCCCCGCTTTTTCCACCCGTAAAATTATACATAAGGGTCCCCACTGCCACCGATCCGGTCGAAACGATGGCGCAGGCAGAGTCACCGTTCATTCGACCTTCGTTTTTGGATAGCCGCAGAATCAGCACCGCCGCAAGAATCACGATGGGAATGGAGATTTCCATCGAATATGAGGCGCCAACTCCTGCACACGCCGCAATCGCCAACGCAAAAAATCCAACGTGGGACAATCCGTCGCCAATCATAGAATACCGTTTGAGTACAAGACTGACCCCGAGAATGGACGAACAGAGGGATACGAGCACCCCAACGATCAGCGCACGCACAATCACTCGGATGAGAAATTCCGAAGCAAACATTTCAGCAAACGTCATTTTTATCCTCCAAAGCTCCCGATTCGCTTGTTTTTCCGTTATGGCACGAGCAACCGCTGTGACCCAGTGGATGTTTCAGCGGAAGCTCGATCCCGCGATGAAACATATCTCTGTGCCGTTCTTTATCCTTGGCGGCGTCTATTTTTTCGTGCGCTCTATATTCTTCCACCGTACCGTAGAACGAATGGCCGCGGCACATCGACAGCACATACCCGGCTTCACTGAGGGCGCACTGGATGTCGTGGCTGACCATCACTACCGTGCATCCGCGTTCTCTGTTTATCATACGAATCGCCGCATACATTTCGTGTGCCGCATCGGGATCCAGCCCCGTGACCGGCTCGTCAAGAAGCAGTAACCGTTCGGACACACACACCGCACGGGAGAGAAGCACTCTCTGTCTCTGTCCACCCGATAATTCCGCAAAACATTTATCGGCAATATTCTCGACACCAAGCAGATGCATCGCCTCCGCTGCCCGCTTTCTCGCCGAGCTTCCCCATAAAATGCCCCACGGATCCCGTTTCACACAGCCGGACTGTACCACTTCGCGAACCGTTGCCGGAAAATCACGCTGAATTTTTGAGTATTGCGGCAAATAACCGATTCCCTCTTTTTGTAGGCTTGAGTCTATCTCGAGTTTCCCGGCCGCAATCGTCACGTCCCCTGTGATCGCCTTGAGCAGGGTACTTTTTCCCGAACCGTTTTCACCAACAATGCAGAGATAATCCCCCGCCGCCGTCGTGAAATTCACGCCTTTTGCCGCCGTGTGTCCTTCGTATGCCAAAGTGACATCAGCAGCGCGGATCAATATTGTTTTAGAATCATTATTCATACTTTCATTCCTCGCCAAGTACCGTGCGGATCGTCTCAAGGTTTCGCCGCATAATATCCGCAAACGTCACACCCGAGTGAAAATCTTCCGTCGTCACGTTGTGTGCGGAATGCAGTTCAAGAATCTCGCATCCCGTTTCCTCCGCCACCGCGTTTGCCGTTTTTCTGTCGGAAAACTCGATTGCGATCACCGCCGGTACGTTTTCACGACGTACCGCTTCGATCATTTCGTTCACCGTAGACAGCGTCGGTTCGGTGTCGGATGAACAACCGGAAAACGCCGCATAGTGTTCGATCCCGTATCTGTCCGTCAAATATAAGAATGGGAATCGATCTGCCACAACGATCACGCGGCGGCTTGCCCCCTCTACCGTCTCTCGAAAGAGCGCATCGATCTCCAAGAGTTCCGCCTTATATGCGGCGTAACCATTATTCACTGTTTCTGTAAGCTCTTCGCTCAAGGAAATGACCGCATCGCGCACCCGCTCCATAATTGCCACGGCGTTATCCACCGAAAGCCACACGTGCTCATCAAGCTCGGATACGTGCGCGTCTTCGTGGTCATGGTCGTGATGCTCTGACTCTTCGTTAATGCAAAGTGTCTCCACGAAATCCATCGCACGAATATATCGGATGCCTTCCCCGTCTTTTCCGAGGGACTCCTTGATATCCTCTACCCATTCCTCACTCTCGCCGCCAACGTAGAGAAAAATATCCGACTCTGCAATTTTGGCGATCTCCGAAAGCGTGGCTTCAAAATCGTGCGAATCGGATCCCGTAGAAAGAAGCATCGTAATATCACACGTTTCCCCGCAGACCGCACGCGCCAGATCGTACATAGCAAAATTTGTAGTTACGATCGAGAGTTTGTCCGTCTTTGCTCCCCCGTCCACACATCCCGCCAAAGAAGTCGTCAAGATGAGTGCGAGGATCACGGAAACAAGCTTCCCTGCTATTTTTCCTATTCGTTTCATATTATCCCTCCGCCGTTTCCGTGCTGCAGCATTCGTTGCACATCCCGTAAATCACGGTTTTTCCGCAATCAACGCTGAATTTATGTTCTGCCCTGAAGTGAGCGATCATTTCTTCCATAAAATCACAATCCATATGAATGAGCGTTCCGCAGACGGCGCATTTCAAGTGGATATGAGCCGCATTCTCACACAGTCCCTGATACTGATAATACGCCCTCTCGCCCCGTCCCGAGTCTCCGGTAAAACGGCGCAATTTTCCCTCTCGCGTCAACTGAGTCAGCGCACGAAACACCGTGGCTTCCCCCGCACTCACACCGTGATACACCTCGCGCGCCGAGAAGCATTCGTTTGGATGATTTATAAAAAAGTTCAATATTTCGTCTCTTTGTTTCGTTTTATATTTTTGTTCTGCCAAAATCAAACACCCCTTCATTTTTTGGAATTTGATATTGAATTTCATTTTCAAATTATAGCACATTCGAAACTAAAATGCAAGAATAGTAAAGAATTTTTTTGAGGATAATCCCGTTTTTTTACTTGACAACAAAAAATGTTCGTGATATCATACTAACAACTAAATTAGCTTCATAAAATACATATATCCGCCCGAACTCGGGTGGAACAGAAAGGATAACAATATGCCGTTCATCGAAACAAAAACCAACATCAAACTTACGAAAGAAACCATGGAAAATCTCAAATCCCGTTTTGCGAAAGCTACTTCCGACAGCTTCCCCGGTAAAACGGAAAATTGGCTGATGGTCGAATTTTGCGACGACTCCGTCATGTATTTCGGCGGAACTTCTGATCCCTGTATGATCGTCAACGTAGAAATCTTCGGTCACGCCACCGACGCCTCCTATGACAAAATGACGAGCGCCGTATGCGAGATCGTCGAAGCGGAATGTGGTATTCCCGCCGACAGAATTTACGTCAAATACGAAGAAATCGATCACTGGGGCTGGAACGGAACAAATTTTTGATTCACACACAAAGGAGATAGGTATGTCTGATTTTATCAATATAAAACCCGCAGAACTAACGGACAATCCGTTCAAGCTGATCGGTACTGACTGGATGCTCGTCACCTCGGCAAGCGACAGCGATGTGCCGGATTCGATGACGGTCTGCGGAAAAGATTATAACACGATGACAGCAAGTTGGGGCGGCGTCGGTATTCTTTGGGGAAAACCCGTTGCGTTCGTGTTCATCCGTCCGCAAAGACACACGTTTTCTTTTGTCGAAAAGAACCCCCGTCTCACGCTTTCCTTTTTTGACGAAGCGTATCGCGCATCCCTCACGTTCTGCGGAAAAAACAGCGGTCGTGATTTTGACAAAGCCAAGGAATGCGGTCTTCACGCCGTTTCTGACAAAAACGCCGACGGACGTGCCGTGTGGTTTGAAGAAGCGCGTCTCGTGCTGAAAACCAAAAAATTGTACAACGATGTGATCAAAGAAGACTCGTTTCTTACCCCCGAGCTCCTTTCCAACTACAAAGCCGGAGATTTCCACCACATTTACGTCTGCGAGATTGAAGAAATCTTAAAAAAGCCGTAAGTTTTCCCCCTATCATTTTCCACAAAAATGCTTTTTTGTGGATTTTACAGTCAGTTTTTGTAAACTATGCACAAAAATTGCACAAAATAAACTACATTCAGAACACCCCAAAATTGAGATATCCCTATTGCAATCTCCAGGTAAATAGTGTATAATGGTGAAGTAAGGTTTGGCACCTTCCACAAAAAAAATCCATTTATATTACGATATATATTCAAAAAGGAGATAAAAATGGCTGAAATCACAACAAAAACTATTCGTAACATTGCTCTTCTCGGTCACGGCGGATCCGGTAAGACCTCTATTGCAGAAGCAGCATTATATTTAGCAAAGGCAACCGACCGTCTCGGAAAAACCACCGACGGCAACACGGTATGTGACTACGATCCGGAAGAAATCAAACGTGGTTTCTCTCTGAATCTCGCCGTTGCACACGCAATGTGGGACGACTGTAAAATCAACTTTATCGACACTCCCGGCTTCCTTGATTTCGAGGGAGACGTATACGCCGCTGTTCGTGTAGCAGATGCCGCTATCATCGCACTCGACGGAAAAGCCGGTGTGGAAGTCGGTACAGAGCTCGGTTGGGAAAAAGCAGAAAACGCAGGTATCCCCCGTGCATTCTTCATCAACAAATGTGACGATCCGGAAGCAAACTTTGACCGCGTGTTCAAGCAGCTCCATCTCAAGTTCGGTACGGCAGTATGCCCCGTTCTCGTTCCCGTTAAGGTTGGCAAAGAAACAAAGTTCATCAACCTCGTTGAAATGAAGTGCTATTCCTTCGACGAAAAGGGTAAGAGAAGCGAGTCCGAACTCACCGGAGATATGGAAGATATCGCTGCCGGCTATAAGGATGCCCTCAACGAAGCTCTCGCCGCAACAAGTGAAGATCTTCTTGATAAATTCTTTGAAACCGGTGAAATCTCTCTTGAAGAAGCTGTGGAAGCACTCCACCAAGGTATCATCGACGGTACGATCGTTCCTGTATTCAGCGGAAGTGCTGTAAACCTTTGGGGTATCACATTCCTTCTTGACACAATCGCTCACTCCTTCCCGCGTCCGACAGCCCGTAAGATCGAGCCTCTTGAAAACGGAGAGACAAAAGAAATCAATCCGTCCGGCGAATGCGCAATCTTCGTATTCAAGACCATTGCCGATCCGTTCGGAAAACAGACCTTCTTTAAGGTTATGAACGGTACGCTTGACAACTCCCTCATTCTCAAGAACAATACATCCGGTTCTATTGAAAAAATGGGTCATATTTATGCACTCCGCGGTAAGAAGCAGGTTGAAGTTACATCCCTCTGCTGCGGTGATATCGGTATGACATCCAAACTCGTTAACACTAACACCAACGATACTCTCACCGTAACTACCGAATTCGAATATAAGAAGATCGTATTCCCGCATCCTTATATGACGATGGCAATTCTTCCCGCAGCAAAGGGTGACGAAGATAAGATCTCTACCGGTCTTACCAGACTCCTTGAAGAAGACCCCACTCTCGTTTATGAAAACAACGTGGAAACAAAGCAAATGACTCTGTCGGCTATGGGCGATATGCAGCTTGATATCGTAGTTTCCAAGATGAAGTCCCGTTACAGCACAACAGTTCTTCTGGAAACTCCCAGACTCGCTTACCGCGAAACCATCAAGGGTACAGCCGAAGTAGAAGGTAAACATAAGAAGCAGTCCGGTGGTTCCGGTCAGTACGGTCACGTAAAGATGAGATTCTCTCACGGCGAAGCCGAAGGTCTTACCTTCACACAATCCGTTGTCGGCGGTACCGTTCCGAAGAACTTCTATCCTGCCGTTGAAAAGGGACTCCAGGAAGCTATGCTCAAGGGTGTTCTTGCCGGCTACCCCGTTGTTAACCTTGCAGCCGATCTGTACGACGGTTCTTACCACCCCGTTGACTCCAACGAAATCTCCTTCAAACTGGCAGCTCGTCTTGCCTATAAGGAAGGTCTCCCGAAGGCAAAACCGATCCTTCTTGAACCGATCGGAAGCCTCAAGGTTACTGTTCCGGATGCTCTCGTTGGTGACGTTATCGGTGACCTCAACAAGAGACGCGGTCGTGTACTCGGTATGAATCCTCACGAAACAAAATCCGGCTATACCGTAGTAGAAGCAGACGCTCCGAAGGGCGAAATGATGGACTACGTTATCGCTCTCCGCGCTATGTCCCAGGGTCGCGGTTCGTTCGACTTTGTCGTTGACCGCTACGAAGAAGTTCCCGCCGCTGTTGCACAGAAGATCATCGCAGAAGCAAAGGTTGAAGAAGAGTAATTACGTTTTCAAAAGGTGTTTCTCCTATGAGAAACACCTTTTTTATGCTCCAGCGCCGAGGTGCTCGTAAAAAACAAAAAAACGGTACCATTTTACTTACCATTCACGGAGGAAAAACATGTTTAACGGAAAGAAAAAAGCATTGACGTTCAGTTATGACGACGGAGTTACACAGGACCGTCGCCTCATCTACATTTTCAACAAATACGGCCTGAAAGCTACATTCAATCTCAATTCCGGGCGATTCGGCAGAGCCGGAGTTTTGGCTCGTAACGATGTCAAAATCTCGAGCATAAAAAACCGCGC
>JAZRNC010000145.1:0-4481 GCA_045647965.1 Eubacteriales bacterium
AGATCCTCGAGATCGGGAGCGAAATACTTAACTCCGAGATATTTCTGGAAAACATCGTACACCGCATACATCATTCCACGACTTCCGCCGCCGATGATTCTCATCTGATCATCCTGTACCTTTATTTTAAAACCGTCAAGATTTGGAATCTCCGTCGGATTGATGAGAAATTCGATATCCTTCGGGCCGGGACCGCACGGACGGACACCGCTGATTTTTTCACAATACTTGCAAAACTCCTCTGCCGCAAGCATTTCCGTCTCCGAACCACCGGATAAAACTCTGAATTCCGAAATGGGTATGTAATTGATTGTAATTCTTCGATCCATAACTTCCCCTTACCTCCATTGTCCTTATGGCAAACTATCCGTTATTCAAAATCCGTGTTCGGGGTAAAATGAGCGAGCAATCTATTGATCTTTGACTGTTTTCCAAGTCCCCACAAACTCACGTTTTTGTGAACGTCCATTCTCTCGTAATGGCTTCCCCCCTCGGACCAACGTACGTTACGGTTAATGAGTTCGTTCAAATATTTCTGATTTTTCTCTACGTTCGGACGCACGCCGAGAGACAGATATGTCCACTGAAGTCTGACACGGCGTACGTTTTCGATTCTATCCCCCGCCATCTCTTCTGCTTTATCCCACAGCTTTTCAATAAAGTCGTGAATCTCTGCAATATAATTCGGATCAACGAGAAGAAACGGAATTTCGTTTTCGTGCATATGATGCCGTTTGATTTCCGCATGAATAATATCAATGTATGTGCGAATATAACGCCATCCTGCCCCGTAATACGCTTCAAGGAATTCATCCATATGTTTCTTATATTCCACTTCAGAAATGTACGGGTTCTCCAGCACTCTTGCAATAAGATAAGCACGAAGTTCGCCAAAGTCAGCATCATTCGTCGAACTGTTTCCGAGTTCAAAAATATGTTTCACACCCATTTTTGCGTAGAATGCCATATTTTCACGAATCGTATAGAAATCCGGGAACGGTCCCACGTGAATATGGAAATTCGTCACGTAGTCAAAGAGAGAAATGTTATTCGTCAGTTTTTTCCAACCCATAAAGTCCTCGAGAAGAGCCGCGTTTTCCTCACAGGCAGTTTCGTAGATCGGATGAACAAAACATGCTTCGATCGGACAGAACTGAATCAGCACATTGTCTCTCGGCTTCGTTTTCGGGGGCTTTCTGCTGAACTGATACGCGTAGGTTTCCACCAAAACACCGGGAAATTCCTCTTTTACCACGTCCGCTACTTCGTTAATGAGTCGGATCAGAGGTCCGCCAAGGCTTTCTTCTTCGGCGCTGATGGCGTTGCATTTTTCACATTTGCATGTGTTCCAATTGTCATACTGCGAGATGTGAATCACATTGGCATCGGGATTCTTTTTCAGAGTCTCTCTGGTGTATGCGATCACTTTGTCAATATTTTCGCGCTCAGTCATACACGGCTGTTTGATCTCTGCGTGCGGTCCACCAAAAATTTTATGGAACGAGTGTCCCGAAGAGCCGGCATATCGAAGTGCCTGAACGTGCCACGACGGATAGTTCACGCCACGGTTGCTGTTTATCTTATTTTTAATATACCAATCTGCGCAGTCCCCTCTTACATTTACGCTAATATTTCCGCTTTTGAATACGGGAGTGTACGTGTATTCTCCGAGTGGGATATCTCCGCCATTTCCAAGTCCTTCGATTTCGGGAGTAAAATATCTCACGCCGTAGAATTTCTGAAAAATATCGTACACCGCATACATCATACCACGGTTTCCACCGCCGTAGATTTCCATTCTTTCCTTTGTCACACGGATCATATATCCGTCCGGATTGGTTACAATGCCCGAATGGATGCGGAATAAAATATCCTTCGGGCCGGGACCACACGGGCACTTACCGGAGATCTTTTCGCAGTATTTCGCGAATTCTTCGGCAGCAAGTTTTTCGACTTCCGATTCACCCGGAATTATTCTGTACTCTTCGACCGGAGTACCGTTTATTGTAATCTTATTCATAAGTCACATACCTCTCAAGAAATTGATTTATTTTTATTCACAATCGTGTATATCCGGAAAATGTACACGTATTCTGCCTATATTGGATGCTTTTTGTTTCCAGGTACATATGTTTTTGCTAGTGTCAAATGTATTGTAAAGGCTTATGCTTGCGCCTTCACCCCAAGGAATATTTCGCTTGACAAGTTCTTGGATGAATTCTTCATTCTTCTTTTTGTCGGGACGAGCTGCGAGGTCGAAATACGTCCACTGAAGTCTTGATCGACGAACGTTTTCTATCAAATCTCCGGCAAGCTCCTCCGCTTTATCCCAAAGACCTTCTATTACATCGTGTATCTCATAAATGAACGTCGGATTCACGGTTAAAATCGGAATGTTATTATCATGCATATGATGACGCTTTATTTCTGCGTGAATAATATCCATATAGGTACGGATATATCTCCATCCTGCGCCGTAATACGTTTCAAGAAATTCATCAATAAGCTTTTTGTACTCCACTTCGGAAATGTATGGGTTTTCCATAACTCGCGCAAGAAGGTACGGACGGAGATCGTCGAAATTACAGTTTTCTGCTGCCCCATTGCTGAAAGCGTACATATTGACTACGTCATTATCCGCCCAAAACGCCATATTCTGTCTGATCGTGTCAAAATTCGGGAAGGGTACGACATAATTAACGGCGTTTATAAAATAATCCCACACGTTGATGTTTGGCGTGAGTTTTTTCCATCCCATAAAATCTTCATACATTTGTCTGTTTTCTTCACAAGCTTTATCATACACCGGGTGAACAAAACATGCTTCAATATTACAGAACTGGATCATAACATTGGGACGAGGAGCAGTTTTGGTTGGTTTTCTGCTGAACTGATACGCAAAGGTTTCAATAACAACATCCGGAAACTCTTCCTTAATAGCATCGGCAACTTCATTTATCATACGAATCAACGGACCGCCGCGGCTGCCTTCTTCTATACTTATCCGATTACATCTGTCGCATTTGCAAGTCTCGTGGTTATCAAACTGAGAAATATGGATCGCATTTGCATTTGGGTCACTTCGTAATTCTTTCTTTGTGTATTCAATGATTTTAGCAATATTATCACGATCGCTGAGGCAAGGATTGATTTCACCGGCAGAGGAAGTGTTGAAAATTCTTTCAAATGTGTGCTGCCATCTGCCGTTGCATAATCTGTATGGAGAGGAGTGCCAGCTTGGGTATTTGACATTAATGTAGTTGTCTATTTTATTTTTTATACACCAATCGGCATCCATGCATTTCGCACCGACTATCATCATTCTGCTATTGAATTTCGGAATATACGTATATTCTCCCTCCGGGATATTTCCGCCGCAGCCGAGTTTTTCAACAGTGGGGGTAAAATATCTTACACCAAGATATTTTTGAAATATATCGTATATAGCGTACATCATACCGCGAGTCCCACCGCCAAAGATGAACATCTGGTCGCCTTTAACCGTCACCTTAAATCCATCCTCATTTTGAACTTCACCCGGTTCTATTCTGACAAAAATATCTTTGGGTCCAACACCACACGGACGCTTACCGGAGATCTTTTCGCAGTATTTCGCGAATTCTTCGGCAGCAAGTTTTTCGACTTCCGCTTCACCCGGAATTATTCTGTACTCTTCGACCGGAGTACCGTTTATTGTGATTGGATACATAATTTGTTCCTCCCCTGAATTTATAATAAAATGATCATCTTTATGGCAATTATACACAAAAATTATTCTTAATGCAATAGTTTTTTTTAAAAAAATCATTTTTTTATAAAAAGAAAACCGACAAATCCTGTTTGATCTGTCGGTTTAAAATTCAGTTTAATCAATTCTTACTTCAGCGCAATTGCTGCTTTTGCCTTTTCTGCGATGGATTTTGCATCCAAGTGGTAGTAGGAGACAAGTTCCTTCGCCGGACCGCTGCGTCCAAATTCGTCGTTAACGCCAACGCGAAGAACGGGGGTCGGCTTCTTTTCTGCAAGACATTCGCATACTGCCGCACCAAGACCACCAATGATGGAATGTTCTTCACAAGTAACGATCGCACCGCATCTTTCAGCCTCAGCCACAACGAGCTCTTCGTCAAGGGGCTTGATGGTGGAAATGTTGATTACGGATGCCGAAATGCCTTCTGCTGCGAGAATTTCTCTTGCTTCGAGAGCCTGCTCCACCTCGATACCTGTCGCGATAAGAGCAACATCCGTACCGTCAGCCATTTTTACGCCCTTACCGATCTGGAATTCGTAAGAATCATCGAAGATCGTAGAAACTGCCATACGTCCGAAACGAAGGTATACAGGACCAACATATTCGATCGCAGCCTTCACAGCAAGACGTGCTTCCACAGCGTCTGCGGGGTTAAGGATTACCATTCCGGGAATAGCGCGCATCAGAGCAAGGTCTTCGTTGCACTGGTGGGTAGCACCGTCTTCACCAA
>JAZRNC010000146.1:0-3954 GCA_045647965.1 Eubacteriales bacterium
TACCATAAAGTTTATGCAACCCCTATATTACGCAGGCTCCCACCACCGCTAACGCGGTCCCCCTCCCGCCATCGGAGATGGAGTCAGAGGGAGGCTTTTACGGTGGCATCGATATACTCGCATACACCACGAAAGTTGGTATTGATCTGACGATTTGTAAATCGTATAACCTTCAAATCATACCCTTCAAGAATTTCCGTGCGAAATTCGTCCTTTTGTTTGCCTTTTTCAGTATAATGCTGTGAACCATCAATTTCTATAATCAGTTTTGCTGTGTGGCAATAAAAATCAGCGATGAAATTGTCGATTGCTTTTTGGCGCTGAAACCTTATTTCGTATTTTGACAAAAAATCGTACCACAAATGATTTTCTTGCGGTGTCGCATTTTTGCGAAGATTTTTGGCAAGAGTAATATTCTTTTCGTTATAATCAAGCGACATATCTACTCCTCCAAAAATTTCTCCATATCATTATTATACCACAAAATCGACAGAGTGAAAAGTCCTTCTGTCGATTTTGATTTTGCGGCGGTAAGCTCCCCGCATTTTTCTTTTTCATCCCCGTCCTCTCACGCACATCGCACACGAACGATGCCGGCTGTGATATCGTCGGGATTTTTTCCGGCGCGTAGGGCGGCTTCGGCAACGATCTTTTCGGCGGCCAATCTCTCATCGCCCGAGAGAACCGTCTCGTCGACCGTCATCAAGTCAAGCAGCCACGGCGCTTCCTCGTACGAGCGTGCCGCGCCATCCGAAATCATCACGACGGTATCTCCACTCCGTATCTCGAAACAAAGCATTTCGGCGTCCAGCGCACGAATTATCCCGATCGGGACCGTCTTCGATTGGAGTCGGAAGATACTTCCGTCGCGCAGAATGAACGTGGGTGCTGCGCCGCTTTTGATGAACCGCGCATCTCCCGAGACAAGATCGATCTCGGCGATATCCACCGTCGCGGAACATTCCCTACTTCCGTGCCGCACGATCTGATTCAGCATTTTGAGAGCCGTCTCGAGCACAACCCCCGCGCGAATCAGCCGCTCGAGCAAGGATACGCAAATTCCCGCCGTGAGTGCCGCTTCCCGTCCGCTTCCCATACCGTCGGACAAGATCATATAATATTTCCCATCGTGAGAGAATGTGCAGATCGCATCCCCACATGTCTCCGGGGGCTGTGTGTCCGTGATCTCGATCGTCCTCGTTCCACCGCCGTCATCGGATCCCCCCGCGCAGTTTGCACCGCAGCTGCGTATTCCGCCATAGTACTTGTGTACGCTCGATGCCGCACAGGAAAACGTCCCCGACGTGCAGGTAAACGAATCGATCGAATGCATCCGCATGGACAGTACCGCTCCGTCAAGCTCAAATTCGGGTACCGACAGCCTGCATCCGCACATTTCTTCAAATAATTTCCGTATATCCTCTCCTCCCATTCGTGTCGAGGATAGGTCCACCCCCGTCACAAAGATCTGTTTTTGCCGTCCTCCGTACACCACCGCCGTTTCGGAACGAAAATCGTGGTACGAAAGAAGCTTCCCCAGTTTTTTCGATAGTTCATCGTCGAGCTGACCTCGCTCAGCCGCCGCCCGTCCCGCCTGACGAAGCGTGTCGCTGAGAAGACCGAAATCTGCCGCAGTGACCTCCAGTTTATCTTCACGCTTCTGTTCCGTGATCCGCCGCGCCGCTTCGTAGTTCACATCGTCGAGGATCCGACCGATCTTGCCGCACGACGAGGCGAGAGGTGAGGGAATCACGTCCGCCCCCACCGTTCCCCGCGTCGCGAGGCTGTCCGCCATCCGCCCCACTACGGAGAGAAGAAGCTCCCGCCGTCCCGTCTTACACCTCTCTGAAGAAGCGCACGACGCGCAGTGCCTCTCAAACGTAGCAACGCAAAGCTCCCGCATCTCCGCACGGGTTGGACCGCACAGTTTTTCGCTCATTCCATATAAAATCGTCGATACCGCTCCCAGTCCCTCGCCAAGTTCCCCGATTTTTCGCTTCGTCTCGTCATAGGAGATCTCCGCCATCACCGCTTCGGCGGCACGCATCTCCCGCGCTGCAAGCTCTCCGGGGAACACCCGATCGGGAAGGCGCAAAATTCCGGCGCGATATAGAGGAATCATTCCGGCAAGCGCCAGTGCCACGGGTGGAAATACGTCGAGAAATCCCGAAAGTCCCGCCGTATAGACCGCGTACGCCACGCCCACTGTCCCCGCCGCGAGAAAACCGAGTGTCGCCGACGACGAAGCTATGAGACCCGCCGTAACTCCCCCCAGAGCATAAAGGGGAATATACAGGGGTTCCATAACAAGGCCGCACACGAACCCGACGATCGCACCGCGGTGACTGCCGAACTGTACCGCAAACAGGCATGAAACAGCAAACGCAAACAGTACGCCTACACCAAGGGAAAAATGGGACAGAGCAGACGACTGGGCACCCACTCCTCCCGCCAGTCCCGCAAACAATTCATGAAAAAGCCACTCCCCCCACCGATCGAGCGATAGGGTCAGAAACGCACAGAATGCATAAACGCTGACATCCCGCCACCGCGTTTGACGCATACGCCCCACTCCCACCGCATACAGTAGGTATGTAATCATCGGAGTTGCCGCAAGGCTGAACACAGCACTGAGTAAGTCGTAATACACCCACCCGCCCTCAACCACCGACCACGCTCCGGCGAACAGTGCCGCCAAAGAGGAAAGTGCCATACGCACCCTGATGTTTTCCCGGAGCATGATCCCACCGGATGTATCCGCTAACCGAAGCAGTGCTCCTGCCGCCTGCGATGGACGCCGTCTCAACTCTCCAAAGAGGCGGGAGGTAAATTTCTTCCGTTTCGCTTTATTCACAAGCACCGCGGGCAGCTTATCCGAAGCCAGCCACGCCGACAAGAGAAGCCTCGCCACCGTCAGCGTCACCGCCATAAGCGCCCACGTCCCGCCGACCGTGGGGATCCGAATCGCCCCAATGAGCGCCCCCGCCATCGCGGATATCGTTGCTGTCAGTCCGGACGACGCCGCGACCAAGGAAAGCCCCAGCGGATACGTCCCCGGGAAAACCGCCGTTCCCCCGAACAGAATCGCGAGCATGAACGACAGCAGCGCGCACACGATTCGTTTTGCCCACGTAATCCCCACTTTTTTCGAAAGCTTTTCCATAATCAGCACGCCGCCGGTTTCTTTTGTTTTGTCTTTTTTCATTTTTTATGACCATTCCTTTCTTTGGCTTTTGTGACAGGAGGGCATTTTAATGCCGTCAGGCACAAAAGCAAGTTTGAAAAAGCTTTACCCACGATATGTATTTGCTTTATTTTCAAACTTTCGTCCTCTGTATGTAATTTTTTGCTCTGTGCCTTGATTATACAGCGTCGACGATGAAAAATCCGTCGTTCTATCCCACGGTTTTTTTGTCATCTCCCGCGACTTTGCACGGGAAACGGCGCTTCCCCCATAATTCCATTATTTCCCTGTCGGGTGTTGGAGGGTGAGGGTGGGTTTTGCGAAAAGTTTAAGTAAATTACTGCTACGCGCAGGGCGGAAAAATGAAGTTTTCGCGAAAACTTCAAGTAAATGCTTTTCTCCGCTAACGCGGGGTTTCTAAGAGGACCACTCTTGGCCCTCTTAGAGATCTCCCCGACCAAAGAGGGAAACCCTCTTTGGAATCACCCACACGTTCCGTGTGATGGTTCGCACTCTTAAGAGTGCTGCTGAAGCTGAGTAGTATAGTGATCGAAAAGTGCGCTACTCCACCGAAGGGCATTCGTAGACGGCGGGGCCGCTTTGGTGCGGATTTTAACTGTCGCCGGGTAACGTAAGGAAAACGAAAATGAAGTTTTGCTAAAACTTCAAGTAAGGGCTGCTACGCGCAGGGCGCAGAAGTGAAGTTTTCGCTAAAACTTCAAGTAAAGGCTTTTCTCCGCTAACGCGGGGTTTCTAAGAGGACCACTCTT
>JAZRNC010000147.1:0-2909 GCA_045647965.1 Eubacteriales bacterium
AACCGTGAACTGCACCTGCTGCACCTGCCTCAGACTGCATTTCAACGACCTTTACCGTGTCGCCCATGATGTTCTTCAGTCCGCCGGCAGACCAAGTGTCGGTCACGTCAGCCATAACAGAAGAAGGGGTGATGGGGTAGATGGCAGCAACTTCCGTAAACGCATAAGAAGCGTGAGCGGCAGCGGTGTTACCATCCATGGAAACCATTTTTCTTGCCATGCTTATATGTCCTCCATAATAAAATGATAATTATAATTAAATGAATACAACGAACGACGAGCGTCCGATCATATCCATACTATTATACATCAAAATTTGCGGAATGTAAATATATTTTTCGATAATTTTTTATTTATTAGACAGAAATCTGTGTCGAAGATGGAAAGATCAAGCGGAAAAACGAAAAATACATCACTTGATCGATTCAAAATCGTCGGCTTTCAGATCAAAGTGTTGGAATGCGTGCTTTTTGATAGCGTCAAAAGATTCCGCGCTGATGACGTGTTCAATTTTACAAGCATCGTCCGAGGCGATTTTTTCATCCACACCGAGCGCAATCAAATACTTGGTAAGAAGGGTATGGCGTTCAAACATTCTCTCAGCGATTTCCATACCGTCGGGGGTAAGTGAGATCATCCCATCCGTATCTACGGTGATGTATGCCCCGGCTTTCAAAAGTCCGAGTGCGCGGCTGACAGACGGTTTGGAGTATCCCATATATTCACCGATATCTATGGCACGAAACGCACCCATTTTCTTCGAGAGAATATAAATTGTTTCAAGATACATTTCTCCGGATTCCTGTAAATGCACAAAAACGCCCCCTTACTTCTTTTGAAAATTAAGCCCGTATAATATGATACCATATTCCGAAGACATTTTCAAGTGGTAATTGGCGAAGGAAATAATAAATCATCCCATATTTGTGAGATGTTTTTATTTTGGTAAAAAATATTACCTAAAAGACAAAATTTGTCTATAAATTTCGGACTAATGGCGTGAAATGGAAGCGCAAATGATATAGAATAATACTATATAATATTTTTATTTATGAGGTGTTATTATGAGCAAATTTTTTGAGTCGATCCCCTATGTAAAATACGAAGGAAGAGATTCCAAAAATCCTCTTGCATTCCGTTATTATAATCCCGACGAAATCATTGATGGCAAGCCTATGCGCGAACATCTGAAATTCGCCATGGCATATTGGCATACGATGTGCGCAGAAGGTACCGATATGTTCGGTGTTGGCACGATCGACAAGAGCTACGGTGCATCCTGCCCGATGGAACAGGCAAAGAATAAGGCATACGCTGCGTTTGACTTTATGGATAAGCTCTCCATTGATTATTTCTGCTTCCACGACAGAGATATTGCTCCTGAAGCAGCTACACTTTCCGAAACAAACGAACGCCTTGACGTGATTGTCGAACTCATCGGCGGTCTTATGAAGGATTATAACAAGAAGCTTCTCTGGGGTACGGCAAACTGCTTCGGTCATCCTCGTTATATGCATGGTGCCGGCACGTCTCCGAACGCTGACGTATTTGCTTTCGCAGCGGCTCAGATCAAAAAAGCAATGGAAATCACCGTAAAACTCGGCGGTAAGGGTTACGTTTATTGGGGCGGAAGAGAAGGATACGAAACTCTTCTCAATACCGATATGGGTAAGGAACTCGATAACCTCGGTTACCTCCTCGGCATCACATCCAAGTACGCACGTTCGATCGGTTTTGATGGCGACTTCTACATCGAACCGAAACCGAAGGAACCCACGAAGCATCAGTACGACTTTGATGCGGCAACCGTATGCGGCTTCCTCAAGAAGTACGGCCTTGACAAGGATTTCAAACTCAATATCGAAGCAAACCACGCAACACTCGCAGGTCACACATTCCAGCATGAGCTTGCTGTTGCAAGAGTGAACGGTGCATTTGGTTCCATTGACGCAAACCAGGGCGATATGAACCTCGGCTGGGACACCGACCAGTTCCCGACGAATGTTTACGACACCACACTCTGCATGCTTGAAGTTATTCGCGCAGGCGGATTCACCAATGGCGGTCTTAACTTTGACGCGAAAACACGCCGCGGCTCCAATACGGCGGAAGATATCGCGATTTCTCATATCGCAGGTATGGATGCCTTCGCGCTCGGTTTCCGTATGGCAAACAAAGTGATTGCAGACGGTCGTATCGACGAATTCGTAAAGGAACGTTACTCCAGTTACGAAAGTGGAATCGGTAAGAAGATCATGGATCGTGATGTAACAATCGAAGAACTTGAAAAACACGCACTTTCTCTCGGCGAGATCAAGACCAACATCAGTGGTCGTCAGGAATATCTTGAAAACGTTCTCAACGGTATTCTGTTTTAATTAAAACATTGTTCGAAAGGGAAAGTGAACTATGAAATATACCCTTGGAATCGACATCGGAACCTCCGGAACAAAAACAGTTCTTTTTGATACGGATGGAAGAAAAATTGCGTCCGCAACGATCGAGTATCCGCTGTATCAGCCGAAAAACGGTTGGGCAGAACAGGATCCTGCCGATTGGTGGAACGCAGTGGTTGGAACTGTTGCCGAGACGATGGAAAAAAGCGCAGTAGATCCCGCCGACGTTGTTGGCATCGGTCTTTCCGGGCAGATGCACGGCCTTGTAATGCTTGACGAAAACAATCAGGTCATTCGCCCGTCGATCATCTGGTGCGACCAGAGAACGGCGGAAGAATGCCGCGATATCGAAGAGCTCGTCGGCAGAGAACGCCTGATCGAGATCACGGCAAACCCGGCGCTGACCGGATTCACCGCGTCCAAGATCATGTGGGTCAAAAAGAATGAGCCGGAAAATTACGAAAGATGCAGACATATCCTTCTTCCGAAAGATTACAAAGTCGGATCGTAGCC
>JAZRNC010000148.1:0-7323 GCA_045647965.1 Eubacteriales bacterium
TCGTGATATTTGAACCCCGGGATCCCCGTCCACTTGCCGTCTTTCACCATTCCGGCGTAACCGTTATAATCGAATGCATTTGCCAAAAGGAGCGCAAAAGCGTGCTGAGCAACGGAAGCTGTGGAATACCCCGGAACATTACAAACTTCGATCCCTCGTTCTCTGCATAGGCGAACGTCTATCATGTCGTATCCCGTACCAAGTGCTGAGACGCACTTTATATTTTTACACTTGTCTAACACTTCTCTGCCGATCTTAACTCGGTTTGTGAAAATAAAGTCTGCATCACCGATTTTCTCGACCGCTTCGTCATTGGTAAGTTTGTCGTATACCACGACTTCCCCATACTTCTTCAAAAAATCCCACGAAAGATCTCCGGGATTTACTGCAAATCCGTCCGTAATTACCGTTTTCATCTCAATTCCCCATTAGCGTTTTTATCAATAAATCATCTCGCCGTCATAAAGAAAGACACCGAGACCTTCGCCATATTCACCATCGTTTTCAATCAAATAATCTGCCAACAATTTTCTGAGCGTTGTATCTCGTGGCAGTTTCTCAGGTGAGTAACTTTCCTGTACACCAAATATTCTCCATAAATCTCCACTATCTTTTGTCTTTTTTTGTTCGATGATGTGATAGTCATTCATAAAATGTCTAATGTTTGAGTTTTCTGGCAAAAATTCATAATTTCCGGGGTACAGAAGCCATGATTCGCATGCAAAAATTTGCATGCCTTCGCACCCAAAGTGTTCATACGCCATCTTGTAGGATTTCATAACTTCCTCATGGCAGAGCGGTCCATCCTCCGGGATGTGAACATTGAGTTTTATTTTTCCCGGAACTATCACCTGCGGCATATAATCCAGTCTGCCAAGACTAACAGCTCTGAATTCAAAAAAGACATTTGGCCAAGCCCAGTTACGCAGTCCAATCTTCGAATAATTGTTGATACAAGTTTGTGTCCAAATACGGATCTGACGCATTGACGCGTAATAAATATCATCTGACAAACCACGCGCTTTGTATTCACTATGCATCGAATTTGCTTTGGCAAGAGTCACAGCTAGAGTCGTCAGATCCAAATCCTCCGACAATTTTTCTGCAAGTGCTTCGGTGAGTTCTCGGTTCCGAAAATTCGCAATAATTTCCAAAAGTTCATTTTCATACGTTGATTGGATTTTCTCGATCACCGGAAATACCGCTTCACAAACCTTGGACGGCATTTTAATTTTATCGCATAATACTTTTATTTGTTCCATCATTCATCCATCCACTTTCCAAAAAAACAAGATTATCTGTCGTTATACAATGTTTCACCGTCGTGAACGAAAACACCTTTTCCTTTTCCGAAAATACCGCCGTTTATCATCAGATGATCTGCCAATTTTCTTCTGAGTCCTGTATCTCGCGGCAGTTTATCAAGATCGTAACTCTTCAGTCTGCCATAGATTCTAAAGAGGTCTCCGCTATTCTCTTTTACGTTGTATTCATCGCGACCGAGAATCTTAAAGTCATCTGTAAATTTTCTGAGGTTGCTGGAAGTAGGAAGATATTCGTAGTTTCCGGGATAGTTTACCCAAGATCTGCAGTAGAACACCTGTCTACCCGTACAACCGTAAAATTTATACGCCATCTTATAGGATTTCAATACTTCATCATGGTCGAGAGGACCATCTTCGGGAATATGAATCTTGAACGCAGGTGTCCCCGCCTCATAACGGATGCCGTCGCAGGTGAACGCCATATCTTCTGACAAAGTAGCGCGCTCAAAATTCAGTCTGCCGATATGTGCGAGTCTGAAAGTAAAATATCCGTTCATCCAATCGGCATTCCCAATTCCGATACCGCCGCCGTTTTTATAGGCGTGTTTTGAACAAATGGTGATCTCACGCATACATGAATAATAGATCTCGTCACTGATTCCACGCTGCTTGAACTCATCGTACATATCGATGCCTTTGAGAATCGTTGCGGCAAGCTGGACCATTTTAAAATCCGCGTTCATTTTATTCGAAAGTTCCTGAATCTGATCATAGTTCATATAGTCAGCCGAAATTTTTTGATATTCCTCCATATATTTTTCTCGAATGGTTTCGGCAAGCGGTACGGCTTCTGCCGCGTATTCAGGAAGCTCAATTTTTTTAGAAAATTCAAGAATGGTATCCATATTTTTTCCTCCAAAAGAAAAACTTTTTTAGTATAAAATCTTTTACTCAATTTTACCATCTGTAATTCAAGATGTCAAGTAAAAAATCTGCTGTTTGTACACTTCTACAGAAAATAATTTCACCATACTATAAAATTTATTGTAAGAGATACTTGACTAAAAAGCGATTATTATGTATAATATAGTGTAAGAATATATTGCTTTCTGCAACTGACGGAAAGGCTTATGCCGGCGGAATTAACCGCATGAAGCAGGAGGTATGATGGATCGTGTAAACGATTACGGCTCTTTTGAGCAGTCGTCCGTCTGGGCATATGACTTCTTATGGGGGAGTTGTATGCTTTTTTCGTTTTCAACATACAGAAGAAACACACCGCCGCGTTTTTCTGTATCAATGTGCGGCGGAGAATGGATATGAATATGAAAAAAGTTGCTGTAATTATGGGAAGTGACAGCGATCTTCCGATCGTTGAAAAGGCATTTGCTGTTCTGAAAGAATATAACGTTCCTTTTGAGGCGCACGTTATGTCCGCACACCGAACCCCCGAGGCTGTTTCCTCTTTCGTGGGTTCTGCGCGTGAAAACGGTTTTGGTGTTATTATTGCCGCTGCAGGAATGGCTGCTCACCTTGCCGGTGTTTGTGCTGCCGCTACGACGCTCCCCGTGATCGGTGTACCCGTTCGCGGTGGTATGCTTGACGGTCTTGATGCCCTTCTCGCCACCGTACAGATGCCCACCGGTATTCCGGTTGCCACTGTTGCAATGAACGGTGCCGCTAATGCTGCCCTTCTCGCCATTGAAATTCTCGCTATCTCGGACGACACCCTTGCTAATGCTCTTTTGAAGGCGAGACAAGCAGGAAAAGAAAAAGTATACGAAAAAGATACGCTTCTTCAGACAAAAATAGCTGAACTTTAATGTATCACCGCAGGTTTTTATTCAAAAAAAGTAAATACCTGCTTTTTCACTTTATAAAAAATATAAACTATAAATTTGTAAGGAATATTTTATGGAAGAAATCAGAGAAGAATGTGGTGTGTTTGGGATATTTTCTCCCACAAGAACAGACGTTGCGTCCACGGTTTATTACGGCTTGTACGCACTGCAGCACCGTGGTCAGGAGAGCTGCGGCATTGTCGTAAATGACGACGGCGTATTTACTTCCTGCAAGGATGCAGGGCTTGTCAACGAAGTGTTCGCTCATCACGATATTACCGAACTCGGCGAAGGAAATATGGCTATCGGACATTGCCGATATGGTAAAGCCGGTGAAAACAATATGACGAACGCTCAGCCGATCGTTATTAGCCACATCAAAGGTCACCTCGCGCTGTGTTTCAACGGAAGTCTCATTAACGGTGTTGAAACCCGTGAATCTCTGGAATTGACGGGATCTGTTTTCCAGACAAATAGTGAAGCGGAGATTATCTCTAACGTTATTATTCGTGAAAGACTGACATCTTCCTCCATTGAGCAGAGTGTCAGCAAAGCGATGTCGAAGCTGGAAGGTGCCTACTCCATCGTAATCATGTCCCCGAGAAAGTTGATCGCTGCCCGTGATGTCCACGGTATTCGTCCCCTCTGCTACGGTGTGATGGAAGACGGTTCATACATTGTTGCTTCCGAATCCTGCGCAATCACATCCATCGGTGCAAAGCTGATCCGCGATGTTCACCCCGGTGAAATCGTCATTTTCGATGAGAATGGTGTTCGAACCATTAACGATCACGTAAATGAAGAAAAATCCGCACTCTGCGTGTTTGAGTATATCTACACCGCACGTCCCGACTCCGTAATCGACGGTGTATCTGTCAACCGCTGGAGAGTTCGCGCCGGTGAAGTTCTTGCTATGGAACATCCCGTAGAAGCCGATATCGTAATCGGTGCTCCTGATTCCGGACTTGACGCTGCCATCGGGTACGCGCATCAATCCGGTATTCCTTACGAAATGGGATTCCTCAAGAACAAATACATCGGCCGAACATTTATTGCACCCGGTCAGGTTCAGCGTGAAAATCTCGTCAGAATCAAACTCAACGTCATCTCTGATGTCGTAAAAGATAAACGTGTCGTCCTTGTAGATGATTCCATCGTACGCGGAACAACCTGTGCCCGCATCATCAAACTACTCCGTGACGCCGGTGCAAAGGAAGTACACATGCGTTCATCTGCCCCGCCGTATATAAATCTCTGCTATTACGGAACGGATATCGGTGCCAAGGAAGATTTGATTGCTTGCCGTTACAGCGTAGATGAGATTGCAAAGATTATCGACGTTGATTCTCTTGGTTTCCTTGACGTAAATTCCCTTGAAAAAATTGCAAATACAAACCACGGCGGACTTTGCAAAGGATGCTTCACCGGTTTGTACCCCACACGAATCCCTACGGTTATACGCAAAAACCGTTTTGATAAAAAGATTTCCGACAACGCATTTAACAGAAGTGAAAATTGAACGAACAGAAAGGACTCATTATGAAAAGTTACAGCGAAGCTTATAAGAATGCCGGTGTTGATATTACAGCCGGTTACACTGCCGTAGAATTGATGAAAAAGCATATTGCACGTACGATGATCGACGGTGTATGCGATAAGATCGGTGGTTTCGGAGGTATTTTTGACCTTGGAACCGTTATGGACAAATACGCGATCCGCCATCCGCTCCTCGTATCCGGTACGGACGGTGTTGGAACAAAGCTCAAAATCGCATTCCTTATGGACAAGCACGACACAGTTGGTATCGACTGCGTGGCAATGTGTGTAAACGATATTATCTGCTGCGGTGCGCGTCCCCTCGTGTTCCTCGACTACATTGCGTGCGGAAAGAACTACCCCGATAAAATTGCCTCCATCGTTTCCGGTGTCGCAGAAGGATGCGTTCAGGGCGAATGTGCGCTCGTTGGCGGTGAAACAGCAGAAATGCCCGGTTTCTATCCCGTGGATGAATACGACCTCGCCGGTTACGCTTGCGGTATCGTAGACCGTGACAGAGTGATTGACAAAGAAAACGTGGAATGCGGCGACGTGATCATCGCACTTCCCTCCACCGGTGTTCATTCTAACGGATTCTCCCTCGTTCGTAAGGTATTTGATATCGAAAACCGTGACATCAAGACACCCATCATTGAACTCGGTAACAAGTCCCTCGGCGAAACTCTTCTCACACCGACAAAGATTTACGTAAAACCCGTTCTCGCCCTTATGGACAGCGTAAAAATCAAGGCGATCTCCCACATCACGGGCGGTGGATTCTACGAAAATATTCCGCGTAGCCTGCCGAACGGTAAGAGCGCAAAAATTGAAAAGTCCTCCGTTAAGGTTCTTCCGATCTTCAATCTGATCGCGAAAGAAGGCGGTATCTCTGAACGCGATATGTTCAACACATACAATATGGGTGTTGGTATGAACGTTATCGTATCGAAGAATGACGCAGACAAAGCACTTGAAGTTCTCCGCGCAAACGGTGAAGATGCATACATCATCGGTGAAGTTGTATGCGGCGATGACGGCGTTATCTTCGCATAATCTATGTGGTGAAATCAATGAATGAAACAAAAATTGCTGTTCTCGTATCCGGCGGCGGTACCAATTTACAAGCATTGATTGATGCCGAAAAACGAGGCGAACTCGGAAACGGTAAAATCTCTCTTGTAATCTCCTCAAAACCTGACGTTTATGCTTTGGAACGAGCAAAAAATAATGGAATCGCTTCCCTCGTTCTTTCCCGTAAAGATTATGCAGATATCGCTTCCTACTCAAAGGCACTTGCGGATACGATGACGAATGCCGGAATTGACCTTGTTGTTCTTGCCGGATTTCTCACAATCATTGACGAGCAGGTTTACGAGAGTTTTCCCAACCGCATTCTCAACGTACACCCCGCCCTCATTCCGTCGTTCTGCGGAAAAGGATTCTATGGACTTTACGTTCATGAAGCGGCGCTTGAAAAAGGGGTTAAGGTTTCCGGTGCAACCGTACATATCGTAACGCCCGAATGCGACGCAGGACCGATCGTTCTTCAGAAGGCCGTTTCTGTTCTTGAAGACGACACTCCCGAGACTCTCCAACGCAGAATTATGGAAGAAGCCGAATGGAAAATCCTTCCCGAGGCGGTCAAACTCTTCTGCGACGGCAGGATCACCGTACAAAACAACAAAGTATACATCAAAGGAGAATAACAACAATGACGATAAATACCATCGAAAAGGAACTGAACTCCCTCGCGTATCACGGAAGAGGAATTATCATCGGTAAAAGTGCAGATGGCAAAAAAGCTGTTACCGCTTACTTCATTATGGGAAGAAGTGAAAACAGCCGTAACCGCGTATTCGTTCTCGAAGGCGACGCTATGCGTACAAAGGCATTCGACGAATCGAAAATGATAGATCCTCACCTCATCATCTACTATCCCGTACGTGTACTCGGTAATAAGACGATCGTGACAAACGGTGACCAGACCGACACCATCTACAATCTGATGGACAAACAGATGACCTTTGAACAGGCACTTCGTACCCGTGAATTCGAGGACGATAAGCCGAACTTTACTCCTCGTATTTCCGGTATCATCCACAGAGAAAACGGTGATATGAACTTCGCGATGTCCATTCTGAAGAGCGCGGAAGGTGACGATTCCTCTTGCGAAAGATTCACTTATGCCTACTCCTCTCCCAAAGCAGGTCGTGCTAAGTTCATCCATACCTATCAATGCGATGGTAATCCTCTCCCCTCCTTTGAAGGTGAACCCAAAACTCTTGAACTTCCCGATACAGATATTGATTCCCTCACCAATCTCATTTGGACAAACCTCAATGCAGACAACAAGGTGTCTCTGTTTGTTAGATACATCGACATTGCAACCGGTGAATCCGAAACTCGAATCGTTAACAAAAACAACTAATTGAAATACAGTAGGCCATACGAAAGGTACACGGTAAACGAATATGAAAGATTTTGAACTCAAATACGGTTGTAACCCCAACCAGAAGCCTTCTAAAATATACATGAAGGATGGCAGCGAACTCCCGATCACCGTTCTGAACGGCAGACCCGGTTACATCAACTTTCTTGATGCTTTCAACTCATGGCAGCTTGTAAAGGAATTAAAGGAAGCAACAGGTGAAGCTTGTGCTACTTCCTTTAAGCATGTAAGC
>JAZRNC010000149.1:0-19374 GCA_045647965.1 Eubacteriales bacterium
TGAATCGGATTGATCTGATAAAACGATTTCGCTGAAATAATAAAATCGCATCCGCAGAGTACGTCGGTGATCGTTCCGTCTCCGTACAGCACGGTCTCTTCTCCATCCATAAAGAGAGGTGTTTTGGAATCGTTCACAATGCGAGAGATGGACTTAATGTGTGGATGTCTTTCGGCAAGTTCACGGGCAAATTCTTCCCCTCGATGAAACGCTCCATCTGAAGTTACGATGGCACATAAAATTTCCCCTGTTGCAAACGCTTTTCGTGCCATAACATGACGAAGCAAACCTCTCCGCCCGTCATACACGGAAATTTTATATTTATCGATCATTTTGCGTACGGTCTTACAGATCTTTGAAAGTTCCACATCTTCTGCCATACAGGAATCCACGGAAACAATATGACCATCCGACGAACGATATAATCCATATCGGATTCTTCCGCCATTCCATTGAAATAGATATTGGACTTTGTTTCGATAGCCACACGGTTTTTCCATAGGAACGATCTCGTCTATATGACCGAACTTTGAAAGAAGCGAGATCTCTTTTTTCATTTTCAGCGATAACTCCGCCTCGTAAGAAAGATTCAGCGTCTGACAAGCACCGCATTTTCCGTAATACGGACATTCTCTCATCATTTCATCGTTCATAATACATGCTATTCTCCGTTTTCTCTTTTATTTCTCTCATTATTATATCGTATACGCCGGATGTTTTCAATATTATTTCTGCAAAAACAACTACGTTGTTGCTTTTTTCCTGAATTTATGATATGTTATAGGCGTAAGGCACAGTGGAAAAGAAAACGATATCTACCTTATATCTTTGTCCGTAAAAAAATGAAAATTCTCGCTTTTTGTCGTGGAATATTCATTCGTTTTTATGCTATAATCGTACCGAAAGGAGGTAAAACGATGGATATGAAGAAAATCGGAGCGTTTCTGAAAACACTCCGTAAAGAAAAAAACTACACCCAAGAACAACTTGCAGAATATTTAAACGTGTCAGATAGAACAGTTTCTCGATGGGAAACGGGAACAAATCTGCCCGATTTAGACATTCTCGTGATACTGTCGGAATTTTACGAAGTGGAGATCAAAGAACTGATTGATGGAAAAAGGAAAAGAGAAAAAATGAACAAAGAACAAGTGGAAAACATACAAAAAGCCGCTGAATACAGTAACTTAAAAGAAAAAATTCTGATTCGTCGAATGGTTCTTGTAGTAGTGCTTGGCATTGTGTCTTGGTGTATTTCGTTCATCATCTCGCTAATATTTATGAGTGAGGTGAACGGTGGAGTCATCGATTTAATTTTGACACTTGCAGGATTTATACTTTACAGTGGATGTATTTTTCTTAAAAAGTCGAGTAGAACGGCAAGCGGTGTGTTAACAGCATTTATCGGAGCTTTTTCGGCAATAACAGCAAGTAATTTACTGCTATTTGCGGTCTTCTTTGCTTCGGGAAGTTATCACAATTATGGACTTATCGGGGTATGGTACACGGTCGGTATTTTTACTCTCTCATTCGTTGTCGCCGGAATAACGGTGTGCCAAATAAATAGAAAGAGTGTTTTAAAAAGAAACATCGAGTGACTTTCAATTGAAAAGATCCGACAAAACAAATGTCGGATCTTTTGTGGTTTACACGTTGGTGCAAAGATAAGCGACTTCGGGGGTGTGCTCGAGAGTTAACATTCCATTGTCAAGCGAAACGACTTCTTCCGTGGCGGATAAACCGTCTCCGGTAAGATGTCTGATCTTTACTGTATCACCAAGGAAGCCGGAAACATTCCACGTATGGGATGCGGAGGAATCTCCGGAGTAGATAATAAGATTATCTTCTCCCAGCCACAGAGCGGGAAGCATAATATTTCTGCCCTCTCTGAGATTTTGTTCCCCTTGACGAATAATCGGACCGTCATTATCGGTCATAACGTCATCTGAGAAGTAGGCTCTGAATTTATTTTCGGCATAATTGTCAAAGCGGATGCGATCCTTTGAATTAAGGAATGAGAACGGTAGGAACGTTAGACAAAATTCTTCAAGGAATCTCTGTTTATAATTCTGCTGCGGGAAGAGATCCTCTCCGACGATATTCTGTCCGAAAACATCACACATCAATCTGGAGCTTTCGCCACGATATCTGTTGCCCGCATTACCGCCACATATAATCGTCGCAGGACGTTCAATGTATACTTCCGGAGACTGGGTAAGGTGATACGCCATCGGCTGAAGTCCGATCAGATAATCTTCACCGGCAGGTTCTTCGGGCTGAATGCTAATATATTCGCTTGTTACGTCGATTCCATAGGTTCTGAAATAACGAATAATTTTTCTTTTAGTTTCCAGCGCAGGCATACCGTAGTTTTCACCCTTGTTGCATTCACAGCAGCCGCCTCTGATACACGGATTCATAAAGGCATCAATATGAATGGTTCCCGCATCTTTGATCGGCGGAAGAAGCTCGAGAAGCTCGTCGATTCTCTTGATAGCCGCGCCGGAGTCCCATTCGTTTTTATAACACGTAAGATACGCCTGTTCGCCGTCCCAGAAGCCGCCCTCAAGAGGTTTTCCCTCCGAGTTCTTGCATATGTATCCTTTTTCGAGATATTCATCCCACAGCGGGCTGTTAGTATAAGCATCCATCATATTGATGTGAAGGGAGACGGAAGTATTGTATTTCTTCGCTTCATTCATCAGCCAGATCACACTGTCTCTAGCCGTGGCGTCGCCTTCCCTTTTCAGACCGGGGTTGCATTCATGCCAAGCAGGATACTTACTGTCGTGTCCGTCGTATTGCCAACCGACAAGATATACGATTTTCTTTACACCGAGTGTAATCTTATCCACTGCTTTGATTTTTTCAAGTGCGTCATCGAGGTTTATTACAATTTTTGTGCCACCTCCCGGGATTTTTGACGCAAGATACATCTTCATGGTAATCGTTTGCGAATAATCAAAAGTGTAGGGGGATTCCGGTTTTCCTGTAATTTTCCAATCATACGGTGCACCGGAAATCTGTCGAGGATCCATATCATTTCTCCTTTTCGTTTATAAGTATTTTGTATTTTTTTGTAATTCAATCGTATCATAACACAGTTTTGCAGGTTTGTCAAGTTTATTTTACGTTTCAAATCCTGCAAACTGATTTTGATAAAGGTCGAAGTATACACCCTTCTTATTCAGCAGTTCTTCGTGATTGCCGAATTCCATCACAGCGCCATCCTTCATAACGATGATCGCATCCGCGTCACGTATGGTGGAGAGTCGGTGCGCAATAATCAGGCTTGTACGGTTTTTCATAAGGGAGACCATCGCTTGCTGAATGTGCATTTCTGTTCTCGTATCGACGGAAGAAGTCGCTTCGTCGAGAATCAGTATTTTCGGGTCGGCAAGTACTGCTCTCGCGATGGAAAGAAGCTGTCTCTGACCTTGACTGAGGTTGCTTCCGCCTTCGGAAAGGATCGTTTCGTATTGGTCGGGTAAGCGTTCAATGAAATCGCGGGATTCCGACATATCGGCAGCTGCTACTATTTCCTCCATAGTCGCGTTCTGTTTTCCGTACGCAATATTGTTTCGGATGGTATCTTTGAAGAGAACCGTATCCTGTAATACAATAGCGATCGCACTACGGAGTGTTTTTTTCGGAATATCGTTTATATTGATACCATCGATCCGTATTTCGCCCGAATCCGGGTCATAAAATCTCGTCAGGAGATTGACAACGGTTGTTTTTCCGGACCCGGTTGCGCCGACAAGGGCGATTTTTTGTCCTTTCTCCACTTTCAGGCTGAAATTGTGAAGAACTTGTTTATCCGGAACATAGGAGAAATTCACGTTTTTAAACTCAACGACTCCGTTGATCTCTTCGGGTGCAATATTAGATTTTCCCTCATCCACTTCACTGGGAGAATCAAGGATCGTGAATACTCTTTCAGCACCCGCAATTGCCGTGAGAATGCTTGCGTACTGATTCGAGATCATATTGATCGGCTGAGAAAGCTGACGCGAATATTGCAGAACCGCTTGTATATCACCAACGGAAATCGCTCTTGTGACAGTGAGATACGCGCCTGCAATGACGACGATGAGGTAGTTGAGGTTATTGATGAAGTTCATTGACGGCCCCATAACACCGCCCCATACGTTCGCTTTGATACTGCATTTACGGAGTTCTTCGCTTGTCTTGGCAAATTCCACGCAAGCATCCTTTTCTTTTCCGTATGCCATAACCGTTTTATATCCCGTTACCATTTCTTCCACTTGGGTGTTCAGTTCGCCAAGCAAAACTTGCCTTTCCACGAAATACTTTCTCATGAATTTTGAAAGTTTCATCGAAACGAAAAGCGTGAGGGGGATCGTAACAATCGAGATGAGAGCGATTCGCCAATCATAATATAAAAGCATAGCAAACGCGCCAATCAGGGTAAGAACAGCGGAAATCAAGGACGTGATCGACGAAGAAATACTCATAGAAATATTATCGACGTCGTTGGTCATGCGGCTCATAATATCTCCGTGTGCATGAGTGTCGGTATATTTTATGGGAAGATAGGATATTTTCTCAAATAAATCCTTTCTCATATTATATACTGTGGTTTGGGCAATTTTTGCAGCGGAGATACCTTGGAAAATCTGCACGACAGGGTTTAAAACATAAACAATTCCAAGAATCACGAGAGTTCGGATAAGAGCATCGAAATCAACGAATGGCTTTCCGTCGACAACGGAGATCGAGTCAATGGCTTGACCTTGGAGAAGAGGACCTGCGAGGTTAAAAACGGTTGTCAAAATGGTCGTAAACATAATGAGCAGAACAAGATACTTGCTCTTGCCGATATATTTGATCAATTTTGCAAGGGTTGCTTTGATATTCTTCGGTTTTTCTTTAATGATCGGACCACGAGGACCACCTCTTCCGGGACCACCGACGTTTCTTGTCATCGAACGAAGCTCATCTGGTGATAATTCTTTTCTTCTTTTCGGTGGATTGGAACGATTAGGAGCGGAACTTGTCTCTTGAATCGCCGGCTTATTTGTTGTTGTCGTAGTGCGTTCAGACATTATCCTCACCTCCGTTATTTTTCATCTGTGAACTATAAATATCTCGATATGCTTCGCTGGTTCTCATTAAATTTTCGTGATTATCAAACGCGGTAATTTTTCCGTTTTCAATCACGGCAATTCTGTCCGCGTGCATAATGCTGGCAATTCTCTGCGCAATCATAATGACCGTTGTATCTGAAAATTCGTGATTCAGCGCTTCTCTGAGTTTCGACTCGGTTTTCAAATCAAGCGCCGACGTACTGTCGTCAAAAATAATAATCTCTGGTTTACGAAGAACAGCACGAGAAATGGAAACACGCTGCTTCTGTCCGCCGGAAAGTGATGCGCCTTTTTCCGCAACATAGGAATCGTATCCTTCGTTCATTTTTGAAATGAATTCATCCGCTTGTGCGATCACTGCCGCGTGTTTGATTTCCTCTTCTGTTGCATCGAACTTTCCCCAACGGATGTTTTCATCCACACTTCCGGAGAAAAGTTCACTCTTCTGAAGTACGAAACCGATACGAGAACGCAGCGCGTGGAGATTCCAATCCCTGACATTTACACCGTTCACATAAACATTACCGTCAATTGTATCGTAAAATCTGGGAATCAGGTTAACGAGAGACGTTTTTCCGGATCCGGTTGAACCGATGATTGCAACGGTCTCTCCCTTTTTAATCTCAAAAGAAACATTATCAAGAATATTTCTGCCTGCAGCACCCGGATATTTGAACGACACGTTTTCAAATCTGACTGAGCCCTGTTCCGCTGAATCTACAAAAGTTCCGTCCTGTATTACCGGATCGGATTCAAGGACTTCACGCACACGGTTTGCGCACGCTTTACCTCTGGCAATCTGCTGGAAAATAATAGAGATCATCATAATCGAACCGAGAACCTGTGTGATATACTGCACTGCCGCCATAATATCCCCGACGTTGATTGCCGCAGCTTGTACCTGCCAACCACCAACGTAGATAATCGCAATCACCGCCATATTCATAATGATTCCAATGATCGGGTGTATCGTGGACATAATGATTGAAACTTTTAAGTTAATTCCGCAATATTCGCAGTTTGCATCGTTAAACCGATCGATTTCGTGAGGCTCACGCGTGTAAGCTTTGATTACGCGGGCACCCGTTACGTTTTCCTGAACGACGGAATTTACTTTATCCAATTTTTTCTGAACAACTGAAAACATTGGTACGGCTTTCAGCACCATAACAAGCGTAACGATCAGAATGAGCGGAAGCGCCACGATAACGATGTATCCAAAATGAATATCGAGGGACAAGCACATCACAAGGCCGCCAATAAAAAAGATAGGGGCTCGGACAAACATACGAAGGATCATTTGTACGAGATCCTGGAGCATAGTAATATCGTTCGTAAGACGTGTTACAAGTGAGCCCGTGGTGAATTTGTCGGTTTGTTCAAGAGAAAGAGACATTACTTTATTAAATGCCGCAACTCTTATGTCATTACCAAATCCCTGTGAGGCGATACTTGCCGTATAGCAACACATAATCCCCATAAATCCACCAAGAATCACCAAGCTGAGCATTTTAAGTCCCGTAAAAAATACAACGCTGAGCACAGATTCAAGATCCGTTGCTGTAGTAACCGTATTCACAATTTCCGACATTAACTTCGGCTGTAATAAGTCCATCATAACCTCTCCCGCCATAAATAAGGGAGAAATAATTGCAAAGAGCGTGTATTTTTTTAGATAGGACGTGAGTTTTACTTTCTTCAAAACGGATTTTCCTCACTTTCAACATTTATGATATTTTGTTTGATCTTTGTCAGAATTCTCATCAGAGTTTCACACTCGTCCTCTGTCAGATTACTCGTTGCGAGTGCTTCTTCCGTTTGAATTCGTTTTCGAATGGTGTTATCGAGTTCCTTGCCTTTCGGTGTTTGATAAACTCTCGTAACTCTCAGATCGTATTCATCCGTTTTACGAAGTACGTAACCGTCTGATTCCAGTTTTTGCAGTGCAACGCTGATCGTCGGTGCTTTCAGATGCGTGGCGTTCGCAAGTTCAAGTTGTGTTCGGCCATCTCGCTTTCCGAGTTCCATCATAATAAGCCTTCCGGAACGCTGTGAAATTGGATTTTCTGTTCCTTTTTCGCGAATTTTATGTCCCATCAGACGTGTGATTTCGTTAATCAACATCATCGGGGTCTTCTTATAATCCGTTATGTTTTCAGAATCTGTTTTCTCTGTCACTTAAATTTGCTCCTCTCAATTAGTTTATCAATTAGTTTATTTGTAAACTAATTTTATCACAAGTGACATTCCGTGTCAATACGAATTTAAAAAATCGTTTATGTTTTCATATAAAAAAAACGGTAAACATCGAGTCGATGCTTACCGTTTGGTAATTATTCTTTTTTAAGTCGGAAAACAAGTCTTGCCATCGCTTTGCCATTCCACGGAAACAGTGGGTACAGGTAATTACGTTTTCCATCCACTGTTTTGTTGGTAACGACCAAAACAATTGTTATAACGATGCCGAGTGCAAAACCAATATAATCAAGGAGTCCTGTCAAAACAAGCGTCAGGATTCTCATATACTTAAATGCATAGCCGAGCTCATAGTTCGATTGTGTGAAATTGGCAATGGCAACGAAGGACATATACAAAATAACGTCGGGAGACAGCCATCCAACTGTGACAGCAAAATCTCCAAGCAGAAGTCCGCCAACAACCGATAACGAACTGGATAGCACGTTTGGTGTATTAAGTGATGCGAGTTTCAGACCGTCGAGCGCAAATTCCGTAAGGATCAACTGTGCAAAAACGGGAAGTGCCCCCGGATCGTCCGGAATCAAAAATTGCAGCGCTGACGGCAGAATATCCTCGTGCATAATAAGAAGATACCAAAGCGGCGTCACGATCACCGTCATCCAAAAGATAAGATGACGCAGCAATCGAAGATACGTACCCGTGATCGGAGGGAAATAATAGTCGTCGCTTTCCTGCAAAAAGTCAAAAATCGACGTTGGAAAAATCATAGCTTCCGGACTGTTATCGCAAAGAACAATCACGCCGCCCTCTAAAATCGTAGCAGCTGCGGCATCGGGACGTTCGGTGGAGCGTAATTTCGGGAAGGGATTGTACCATCCACGTTTGATGAGAGATTCCGTGATACTCTGATGACCGAGAACAAGAGAATCCGTATCCATCGCCTCAAACTTTTCGGAAAGTTCCCGAACATAGCCCAGGTCTGCCCTGTTTTCCATATAACAAAGCGCAACATCTGTCCGCGTGCTTCGTCCGACGTTCAGGTATTTTACGGTAAGCTCAGGAGTGCGGATACGCCGACGGATCATCGCGACATTATGGATCATCGTTTCAACGAACCCGTCACGGCTTCCACGCATTACTTTATCGTTTTCCGGTTCTTCCGTTGACCGGGCGGGATATGTTCTTAAATCGATAACGAGTGCGTTTGCATCAAATTTATTACAGAAAAACGCTGTACATCCGCTCATTACCATGGTAATAAGTGAATCGACAGAGTTTGACACGTCAACTTCTGCCGCCGGTATATGTTTTTCGGCAAATGCTTGGGCATCCCCCGCCCTACCGTTTCCAAAATCTTTAACGGAAATTACATACGTTAATAATTTTTGCAGGGATTCACTTTTTATAAATCCATCGATGTAGTACATCGTAATTTTTGCGTCCCCAACGGTCATTTGTTTTTTGATAATATCAAAACTGTCCGTTGGGCGTAGAATCCGATCGAATAGCTCTATATTATCTTCGTAACGATCCGTCAGCACCTCGTCGTATCTCTTCATAAAAACCTCCAACCATATTTTCGCATAAAAAGTATGGACGGAGGTTTTTAAAATTATACACGGATATGAGTTTTAGCGGGAACTTGCAAGATTTTTGTCCGGATTTTTAAAGAATTGGTAGTAGTAGCAAGGTATCATGCCGTTATAGAGTTTTCGTATCTTATCCGCTCTTCTGCCATAAAGTTTCGGGAATATCTCGCTCTGTGTGATAACATAGATCTGCCATTTATCGAGACGCTTGAACGCCTCTCCCATCGCGCGGTAAAGGGATTCAGCTTCCTCGAGCGTAAGGAGTCGATCTCCGTACGGGGGATTCGTAACGATCGTACCGCGACGTCCAAGTGTATCAATATCCAGTGCATCCATCTCAAAAATATTGATGTGCGAATCCACACCCGCTCGCTTTGCCGATGCCAATGCAATCTCAACGGCACGCGGATCAATATCCGTCGCATATGCTTCAAATTGACAGTCGTGCCGAATCGCGCTCTCTGCCGCTTCCCTTGCCACCCTCCACGACGCGGAAGAAAACAAGGGATACTTCTCCGCAACGAACGAACGGTTTAATCCGGGAGCCATATTCTTCATCATCATAACCGCTTCGATAGCAATCGTACCGGATCCGCAGAATGGATCCCAAAGAAGTACATCCTCTCTCGGGCGAGAAAGTTTTACCATAGCCGCCGCAAGTGTTTCACGAATCGGAGCGTCAACCATTTCCGGGCGGTAACCTCTTTTATGAAGTGGAACTCCGGAGAGATCGATCATAAGAGATACGCGATCTTTAAAGAGGAAGAACTCGATCTTATATCTCTCACCGGTTTCGGGAAGATGCGATATTCCGTATTTTTCTCCCATTTTTACCGAAATGGATTTTTTGATGATTTTCTGGCAGTCGGGTACGGAAAACAGTTTGCTTTTGATCGAGTGTCCGCTCACAGGAAATTCCGCATCTACGGGTAAATATTCGTCCCACGGAAGATCGTGTACCCCGTCAAATAATTCCGTAAATGTAAGAGCCTCGAAGGAGCCAATCGTCAAATAAAGACTTTCAGCAAAACGTAAATTGATATTACATACGGCACACGTGTTCTCATCACCCTCAAACGTGATTCTGCCGTCCATATTTTCCACTCGTTTATATCCAAGTGCTTCAATCTCCTCACCAAGTAGTCCTTCCATTCCGAAAAGACAGGTTGCCGTATAATGAAATGTCATCGAATGCCCTCTCCATTTCTCTTGTCATCGTTCAGTCTGATTGTTACGGTTTTGGGAAGCGTAAACGTAAATCTACACCAAACACCGTGCTCACTCTCAACATAAATTTTTTCTTTATGCGCCTCGATAATTGTACGCGAAATATATAATCCAAGTCCTACCCCTGTTTTATCAAGACCACGGCTCTTGTCGCTTTTATAGAATCGATCAAACACGTACGGAATGTCGTTCTGTGAAATGCCATCCCCTTCATTATAAACGCTGATCGATGTTTTTGCCCCGGCTTCTTTGATGGAAACCTTATATTTTCCACCGTTTTTTGAAAATTTAATGGCATTGTCACAAAGATTATACAGTACCTGATGGATCGCATCACGGTCGGCAATCACGTACATATTATCTTTGTCTGCATCAAATTCCACGTCAAGATTTTTGTCAGCCAAGCGCTGCTCTGAGGAAATAATGATCTCACGCGCCATTTCACAAATATCAAACGGCGCCATATTGAATTTTCTCTCACCCGCCTGAATTTTTGTAATATCAAGAAGGCTGGAAACGAGTCTTGATAGACGTCGAACCTCAAGCGCGATGACCTCGAGATAATGCGGTATCTTTTCACTCGGAATTGCTCCGGAATTGATGCTATCAATAAAACCACAGATCGTAGTCATCGGAGTTCTGAGGTCGTGCGATATATTTGCAAGGAACAGTCGTCTGGTTTCTTCGCTGTGCTGGAGAGAGTTTGCCATATTGTTAAAAGCATCGGCAAGCTCAGCAACCTCATCGTTTCCATTCACGCTGACTCTTACGTCAAAATGACCTGCGGCAAATTCTCTCGACGCTCTATTCATAGCACGGAGAGGAGAAACAAGACGTTCTGTAATGAAATACACGGCAATCAGTGCAGCAAGCATCAACCACAACGTCGACATGATCATTGTCTTGATCATCGCTTCCAGAAGAACGTCCATATCAGAGCTCGTCGTACACGCCATAACAGATCCGACGTTTTCACCACCCGTCTCCATGATCGGGATCAGGAATGAAATATGATTTTCCTGAAAAAAACCGTCCAGCGTATCGTTTCGCATGATCTCTTCAGCTTTTTTGAGTTCTTCCCTGATTTCCGGTGGATAAACGAGCGCTTCGTCGTCGGAGATGATTCCATCCGCCCCGACATAGTTTCCGGCCAGTTCTGAACCGCCGACAAGCTTGATGTTCCCATCCCCGTCAGCTACAAAAATTACGAGGTTTTCAACGTTATTGGACATCGCGTTCAGAATCGGCGTGATTTCCAGTACAGAATTATCAAGATATGACTTGAAATTGTCCGCATCGCTTTTCGTGTAATTGTCCACGAGAATTGCCGTTACGGTGTAGGTGATATTAGACAGCGTTCTTTTTTTATTATTATCATCGTAAGCATTGACAAGTGTGGTAATAATAGAAGTTGACAAGAAAATACTTAAGATGTTTATGAGCATAAACGCCGAAATATATTTTACAAAAACACTTTTAAACATAATTTTTCCGTTCTCCTACTCGAAAACAACAAAGGGTTGATGAATACCATCAACCCAGAGTAAACTCGGTTTACTGAATTACTTCAAATTTATATCCGACACCCCATACGGTCTTGAGCATCCATTTGTCAGATACACCCTCAAGCTTTTCGCGGAGTCTTTTTACGTGTACGTCAACGGTACGCGAGTCACCGAGATAGTCAAATCCCCAAACCTTGTCAAGAAGCGCATCACGGGTAAATACACGGTTGAAGTTCAGCGCAAGGAAGTGAAGAAGTTCGAGTTCCTTCGGAGGGATATCCACCGCTTTGCCGGCAAGCTTGAGCTCGTATTTTTCAATGCTGATTTCAATGTTCTCAAACTTAATCGTTTCGGTATCGTTTTTGTTATCATTGGATGAGTAACGGCGAAGAACGGCTTTAATACGCGCAGAAAGCTCCTTCAAATCAAACGGCTTTACAACGTAATCATCCGCTCCAAGTTCAAGTCCGACAACTTTATCGAGCACTTCGTCTTTCGCCGTAATCATAATAACAGGCTTAGAAGAAATCGCGCGAATCTCACGACATACCTGATTACCGTCCTTATTTTTCGGAAGCATAAGGTCAAGAAGAACAAGATCGGGCTCGTACATTTTGAAATAACTGATACCCTCGATCCCGTCGTAAGCTGTTTTAACCTCATAACCTTCGTTTTCAAAATATAATCTAAGCAGATCGCAGATATTGGGGTCGTCATCAATAACCAGAAGTTTTGTTCCCATTATTTATACCTCTCTTTTCAGTAATTATCCAAATCCATTATGTAGTACGCAGTCGGTGCGGTCAATTCATGATAAAAAATAATAGTATCACATAATAACATTTACTCTTATGTTAATTATTGTAATGCATTTGTGTGAAAATAGTATGAACACGCAGTGATGTAAATATTAAATCATACGGATTTTTTGGTAAAAATTATTTTTTATCGTCGTATATGGACTTGAAACTTAAGGAAAATAAGTGTATAATAGTAGATGATATTTTATAAGAGAGAAAGGACAGACAGAGAAAGTGTCTGTATTGATTTATGAAGCTTGGTATTATCGGATTGCCGAACGTCGGCAAAAGTACACTTTTTAATGCATTGACCGGAGCTGGCGCACCGAGTGCCAACTACCCGTTCTGTACCATTGACCCGAATGTAGGTGTCGTTCAGGTTCCCGATTCCCGTCTTGACAAACTTGCGGAAATGTATAATCCTCAGTTATATACCCCAGCCGTTGTGGAATTCGTAGATATCGCAGGACTTGTTCGCGGTGCATCCAAAGGTGAAGGTCTCGGAAACAAGTTTCTCTCCCACATTCGTGACGTCGATGCGGTAGTCCACGTTCTCCGCTGTTTTGAGGACACCGATATCGTTCACGTTGATGGCTCCGTTGATCCCATCCGTGACCTCGAAACGATCAATATGGAACTGATCTATTCGGATATCGAACAACTCGAAAAAAGAATTGACAAAACCGCAAAACTCCTTAAAGGAGACAAGACTCTCCAAGGTCAGCTTGATCTTTTCAACCGCATTCTTGATGCACTGAATGAAGGAAAAACAGCAAGAAGTGTCGAGCTGAGCGATGACGAAAAAGAAATTCTTCTCGATCTCAATCTTCTCACTCTCAAACCCATTATTTACGTTGCTAATGTCAGCGAAGACGAAGCGGCAGGAGTTTCCCCCGACAACATGCTGTATGCAAGCCTCAAAGAAGCTGCAGATGCTGAGGGTGCTGAAGTCATCGCCGTTTGTGCGGGAATTGAAGCAGAAATTTCCGAACTTGATCCGGAAGAAAAGAAAATGTTCCTCAGTGATATGGGAATTGAAGAAAGCGGTCTTGACCGACTCATTAAAGCAAGTTATTCTCTCCTCGGATACATCAGTTATCTGACAGCCGGTCCAAAAGAAGTCAGAGCTTGGACAATCGTTCGCGGAACCAAAGCACCTCAGGCTGCCGGAAAGATCCATAGCGATTTTGAGAGAGGATTTATCCGTGCGGAAATCGTTTCGTTCGATGATCTGATTGAATGTGGTTCTATGACCACCGCCAAGGATCGCGGACTCGTTCGCAGTGAAGGAAAAGAATACGTGATCGCAGACGGAGATGTTGTTCTCTTCCGCTTCAACGTGTGATTTAGGTAGGTAAAGATTTTGAAAAGAGCGTATTGTAGCCGATTTTACAGACTACGATATGCTCTTACATTTTTGTTATTCACAATATTCGAATGTTCAGATACGTAAATATTCCCGCAGTTATTAGTAAAAGAATAGAAACAGCCGTAATCAAAATTGAAAATTTACTCGACAAAATCGTGATATAAACGGTTGCCGCCAGAGAAATCAGAATGATAATCAGTGCAAAAATATGTAGATGCGTACAAAAAAAGATCGCATACCAGATCAGATTCAAAAGGTACACACCGACTTCAAGAAAAAATAATGCCCATATTTTCGAGGAGAACTGAGGGATGCGGCAAAAATTGCCATGTAACATTCGATATGTCAGCCCCATAATCACGCCGAACAAAGCGTATGTTATCAAACAAATAATAAATTCCAAAAATAACGATTCACTCCCCGTAGATCCCGGTAATCCGGATAACCGATACGGAATTCCCCCGCCCTCAACCCAAAGTATTACCCCACCAAGTGCACATAAAAACGAAAATAAACATACCGTTCGTATTTCCCGACAAAACGATTTCCATTCACAACATAATTTTTTAAACACAAAAATCACCTCACAGAAGTATATGAGGTGATTTTTTGTTTTTATTCTTAAAAATCGGGCCAGAACCAGTTGAAATCGTCATCCTCGTAATCGTTCGGTGGATCGTCTATATTCGGTATGTCCGAATCATTGTTTTCCTGTTCCGGATCATAACCGCTGTCTTCAGCAGGAGGATTTCCACCCCACGGACGATAGTCACAGTGGAAATAACAGTAGGCGTTATACGGAGTATTCACGTAGGATGAACCGCAGTATTCCCCTTCTGCGAGCGTATGCTGGAAGAACGGGATTCCCCACCAACCCGAAGGTTTTACAGTAAGCGGAAGTTCGCGATATACGTACTGTGCGTCGGTAACATACAATTCCATCGGGAAACTTCTGTATACTTTGACGAGCGCTACGTCAACAAGATCATTTGGATTACAGTTTGGCGATGCAATCAAATTTTTTGAAGAGTCACGTTTAACAAGAATATGCGTATCACACTCTTCTGTTGGCACGGTATCACGGGTGAAATATCCGATCTCCTTTCGGTATCCGCGCGGGTCATGGCTGCAGGCATCCGAGCAGAGTTTTCCGGAATCCCTACAATACTCCGACTCAATCACACCAGGGGCGCGTTCAAATTTCAACAAAGGTTCTCCGCCGTTCTTTGCTTCATCAATATATTTCTGATGGAGCATCGTCATAACGGCATCCCAAATGGTCAGAGACGGATTTGCTGCAAACGCACTGAGGGACTGTGGGTTATCGTATCCCGTCCACACACCCGCTACATAATACGGTGTATATCCGACGAAATATCGGTCGAAGTCTGAGGATGTGGTTCCCGTCTTTCCAGCGACATCCACCGTATGGCGAAGCGTGCAGGCAGTACCGGTTCCTTCACTCATAACTTTTTCGAGAAGTATCGTCATGATCGACGCTGTCTCATCGCTGATTACGATCGACGGTTTTTCTTCTTCGTTTGAAAGAATGATATTTCCGTTCGCATCCTCGACGCGGAGATAGAGTTTAGATTCGTTGTAAATACCGTTATTTGCAAAAATAGAATACGCAGCGGTGATTTCTTCGACAGTAAGACCATAGTTGAGCTGACCAAGGGAAAGCGCAGCAAGTCCACGGTCGGTAACGATTTCACCATTAGGTCTTGTCGCAGATTCCACAAGACTGTCGATGTGCAATTCGTTTTTCAGAAAATCAAACGAACGGTCAATCGTCAGCATTTGCAGAATTTTCATTGCTACGGTGTTTTTAGACGTTGTGACTGCCCGTTTAATCGTAGTCAAACCATCATAAACAACCGGCAAGTTTTTCGGATAAGGATTATAACCAATCACGGCTGCCGTTGTTGCCGTAGCAGGTGCCACTTCATACGAGGTAAAATATACGGGAGTATCGTCAATGACCGATCCATACGTGATAAGACCTGCATCAATCGCCGGGGCATATACCGAAAGCGGCTTTATAGAAGAACCCGGAGAATGTGTATCAACCGTCGCACGATTCGTTCCGCGGTTCAGCGTTTTTACTCCTATTCCACCGGCAACCCCAAGCACATCATTGGTATGCGGCTCACAGACAACCATTGCCGACTGCGGCGGTAGTCCTCCAGAGCTGGTCGAAGGGAAATATTGATCGTAATTTGTATATACCTCTTCAAGAACACTCTGCACTTCCGGATCCATCGGTGTCACAATACTGTAGCCATTCTGATAGATCATCTGACTGGCAGTTTCTTTACTGACTCCGTACTCCTCCATAAAATCCTCAAGAAGTTGGGAGATCAGCGACTCGGTATACCAACTGAAAATACGGATTCCTTCGGTTTCCTCTTTTTCTTCGAGTTCGGACTCGTCCACAATGTTCAAGGTAGCCTGCTGCGCTTCATCGCGTTCCGCTTCGGTAATATATCCTTCTTGATGCATAAGTTCCAAAACGAGCCAACGTCTGTCCGCATTGCCCTCGAGATATTTGATCTCACCGTCTTCATCAAGAAGCGGATATCCGTCTTCATCGTACAAAATACGGTTTTGATCATGATACTTGGGTTCGTACTGATAGGGGTTTTTGACAATTGCCGCAAATGCCGCACATTCAACGAGAGTAAGCTCTGACACATCTTTGTTGAAGTAGTAGTTTGCCGCAGATTGTACGCCGTAACATCCGTTACCAAGATAGATAATATTCAGGTACGCCGTCAGAATCTCTTCTTTACTCTTCACCTTTTCAAGGTTAATTGCTCTAAAAATTTCCTGAACTTTTCTTTGGATGGTGACGTCGTCTTCACTTGTTGCGTTTTTAATTAGCTGCTGTGTAATCGTCGATCCACCACCGGACTTTCCTGTCGGGAGAAGAAAGTCAATGACGGCTCTTCCCGTTCTCAGCCAGTCGAAACCGTTATGTGTACGGAAGCGTTTATCTTCGATCGCAATAAACGCGTATTCGAGATTTTTCGGAATCTGGCTATACGTTACGGAAATACTGTTATCGGTAGCATACAAACGCTGATCTTCGATCTCAACGAGTTTTCCGTCACGGTTTTTACGGTCTTCGATGGTTTCGTATTCCTCATAGAAAATACGGGTAGTTGAGTCCTGCGTGGCGGACGCGATAATATTCGGATCAATTTCAAGATCAAGGTAATTGTTGATGTAAATAGCGAATACTGTTCCGACGATGATTCCCGTAATAAGTCCAATCAGCAAAAACGTCAGAACGATGTTTATGAGATACGACAGTATTCTAAAAAATACTTTACCTATGATTTTAAAAACACGAAAAATTTCAAGACCCCAGTTGATCTCTGTGCTTCTATTGCCTTTTTGATTCATGCACGTTTGACCTTTCCTTGTGTTTTACTTTCATCATTTAATTTCATTATACCCTCGATTTTTGAATCAGGTATTAACAGTGTGGATACTTTTGGATTATTTATAAAGATTTTTCTATTTTACGACAACATTTTCCCCACCGAGAATTTCGGAGAGTTCGGTGATCACAAACTGTCCTGCCGTAGTATAAATCGGAGTCGGATCATACCTTTTTTCATCGGAATAATAAAATACCGCAGGAACGGAGCCCGAAAAGATCTCACAAACCGCTCTGGCACGCTTTGTCTCCGGTGAGCTTTGGCTTTCCGTTCGGAGATAGATTTTTGTCGGTGTTCCCGTAACTTTCGGCGAGTTCTTCGGTTCACTCTTCCCTTTTCCCGCAGCGGAAATCGGTGTTTCTATTAAAGATTCCATCTGTCCGCCCGCCGCAACGTCTGCATCGGAAAGCAGCGGAATGATCTTATTTACGAGAACTTTGACTTCCTCATCCTCACGCACACTTAACGAACCTGCCACGGCGATTATGCGATCGTTCATCAGAAGATATCCGAATTTTTCGTAGACCTTCGGGAAAACAAGCAATTCAATCTGTGACGTTTTATCTTCCACCGTAACAAAAGCCATCGGAACCCCGCTTTTAGTGTTCTTAATTACTTTTTTTACGATGCAGCCGACAACGGTTACCATACTCTTATCCGTTAATTCCATATTTTCGCGCATCGGCTGTTCAATGGAATCCATATCCTCATCTTCAAAAAAGGAACGAATTTCTTTAATCGGAATCGGAGAAACGGTAGACATGGCTTTATTATAGTCGTCAAGCACGTGACCGGTCAAATAAAGACCGCTACTTTCTTTTTCAAGCGCAAGCTTCTCCCTCATGGTAAATTCGGGAATCTGTGGGAAATCGATACTTGCCGCTTTCGGCATCTCGACTGTCGGAGAGGTGTCAAACATTCCGATTTGCCCGTCAATCACGCTGTTATCTCCCGCTTTCTTTTCAAGAACCGTATCGTACACCGCAAGAAGCTGACTTCTTGGGGTCCCGAGAGAATCCATTGCCCCGGATTTTATAAGCATTTCGAGTTGCCGTTTGTTCATATCGTGATTCTTCATTCGGAAAATGAAATCATCCGCATCAGAGAATGACCCATTCAGATTTCGTTCGCGCACAAGCTCGTCAATGAACGCTTGACCGATATTTTTAAGCGCCGCAAGACCAAAACGAATCGCATTATCTTCCACATGGAACGAAGCGAAACTATGGTTGACATCGGGCGGCAAAATTTGAATGTTCTGTTTCGTACAGTCCGCAATATATTCCGCAAGTTTATCCGTAGAAGATAATACGGAAGTAAGGAGAGCACTTTCGTACTCCAGCGGATAATGCGTTTTCAAATACGCGGTTCTGAAGGAAAGAACGGCGTATGCGGCGGCGTGACTCTTATTGAACGCGTAGTTGGCAAAGCTTACGATACTATCGAACAATTCTGCGGCATCCTCATAGGAAATACCTTTGGAAACCGCGCCGTCGATAAAGTTTTTTTGTTCACCGTCAAGAACGTCCTGCTTTTTCTTGGAAATGGCACGGCGTACGACATCTGCGTGTCCAAACGTATAGCCGGCAATTTCTCGGAAAATTTGCATAACTTGCTCTTGATATACGATGCATCCGTACGTCACGTCAAGGATCGGAGCAAGTTTCGGCGTACAGTATCGGATTTTTGAAGGATCGTTCTTCGCTTCGATATATTTGGGAATAGAATCCATCGGCCCGGGACGGTACAGCGCAATCGCCGCAATAACATCGTCAATCGAGCGAGGCTTCAACTGCATAATCATTTGACGAATACCGGTAGATTCAAGCTGAAAAACACCGTCACACCTGCCGGCACATAACGTATCGTACGTGGCTGGATCAGCAATGTCGACTTTCGTCAGATCAAATGTGGGAAACTTCTCCCTAATCTGCATTTCTGCCGTGTGAATGATGGTGAGATAACGCAGAGCCAAAAAGTCGAATTTCAGTAAACCAAGATCGGCAATCGTATCCATATCAAACTGCGTCACTAGAACGCCGTTATTGACAGCGATCGGTACGTAGGACACGACGGGCTGATCGGTAATCACAACACCCGCGGCATGAGTCGATGCATGACGCGGCAT
>JAZRNC010000150.1:0-6384 GCA_045647965.1 Eubacteriales bacterium
CAAGGTTTACAAGGTCACAGTTGTGCATATGCTGTGCAAAATAGTCCGAATCGTGGAAATGGATCAAGCCCTCGTTATGCGCTTCCACAATATCCCGCGGCAGCAAAATACGGTTTGAAATATCACGGGACACTTCCCCAGCCATATAGTCGCGCTGTGTGGAGTTGATGACGGGATTTTTATTAGAGTTTTCCTGCTTGGCTTCCTCGTTGTTACATTCAATGAGACTCAGGATTTTGTCGTCCGTTGTGTTGGACTGACGAATCAAGTTTCGGGTATAGCGGTATGTAATATACGACTTTGCCACTTCAAACGCGCCGTGAGCCATAATCTGTTTTTCAACAAGGTCTTGAATTTCTTCCACCGCCGGGGAACGTCCGAGTTTTTCCAGCGCCAGTACAACGCTTTCCGCAATGCGCTCGATCTGAAGCGGGGTCATGCGAGCCGCCTCCTCCACCGTAGCGTTGGCTTTGGCAATCGCTCCTATTATTTTCGATATATCAAAATTCTCTTCCGAGCCGTTACGTTTAATGATTTTCATTAAATCCTCCTTATGGAATCACTATATATTGTGTGGTACGTGATCAGATTATAGCATATATTGTATTGTTTGTCAATAGGATTCCGAAAGAAAAAACAAAGGAAACGCCAAACAAAAAATGCGCCGCAAAAGATTTCTCAAGCGACGCTGGGATTTATTTACAAATAAGATTCTGCCTCTGCGGCAAGCTCCGCCGACGTCATAATGCTTCCGCTTCGGTCAGGGACGAGTCTGAGTGCATTTTGATAACGTCTGAACCAAATAATTTGGCGCTTTGCATAATGTCTTGTGGCAAGTTTTATGGAATCTGCCACTTCTTCCCGTGAAATTTCTCCACGGAAATACGGCAGGAATTCTTTGTATCCGATGGCTTGGGCAGCGGTGATTCCGATCTTTCTTTCAGGAGCAAACAAAGCCATCGCTTCCGCTTCGATTCCTTCGTCCATCATAATATCCACGCGACGCTCGATTCGTTCGTACAGCAAGGCGCGATCCTTATAGTCAATAATAAACATCGTGTCGTCGTAGGGGATCTCGCCAACGGTCTGTTCGCGATCGGTCTCCGTTTTTGTCTTCCCCGTGGTTTCGAACACCTCAATGGCGCGCACGACCCGTTTTACGTTATTATAGTGAATCCCCTCAGCCGCCTCGGGATCGATCTCGCGAAGTCTGGCATGGAGCGCCTCGTTTCCGTGCTCTGCGGCAAAACGGTACAATTCTTCACGGAGCGCGTCATCTTTTTCTCCCTCGGAAAACGAAGATATCCGCATAAGTGAATCGTAATACAGTCCCGTTCCTCCGCACAAAATCGGAAGCTTTCCGCGAGCGGCGATCTCCTCGATAGCCTGCGATGCCGCTCTCGCGTAATCCGCCGCGCAGAACTCTTCTTCCGGATCCACAATATCGAAAAGATGATGGGGGATCCCCTCTCTCTCCTCCACAGACGGGGTTGCTGTACCGATGTTCATCCCACGGTAGAGCTGCATCGAATCGCACGATACGATCTCGCCCCCAAGCCTTTTGGCAAGAGCGATCGCAAGTCCCGTTTTTCCGGAGGCTGTCGGTCCGAGTATCGATATGGTCTTTATTTTCGTCATAGTCATTCCTTCGTCAGCGTTTCTTATTTAATAAACATCGCATCCCCAAATGAGAAGAATCGATATTTCTCCCGTACGGCAGTCTCGTATGCCCGCATCATGATCTCACGGCTGCTGAACGCCGACACCAGCATCAGAAGCGTACTTTCGGGCAAGTGGAAATTGGTAATCAGCGCGTCCACCATTTTGAATTTGTATCCGGGATAAATGAAAATGCCCGTATCCGTATCCACGGGATGAAGAATGCCGTTTTCATCCGAAGCCGATTCCAGCACGCGACACGACGTCGTTCCGACAGCGATCACGCGTCCGCCCGCTGCCTTTGCCGCATTGATCTTTTCTGCCGCTTCTTCGGTCACCCGAATATATTCCGAATGCATTTCGTGATCGGCGATCTTTTCTTCCTTTACCGGACGGAACGTACCAAGTCCCACGTGCAGCAGAACGGGTACAATGTCACATCCGCGCGCCTTGATGGCTTCGAGAAGCTCGGGAGTAAAGTGAAGTCCTGCCGTAGGAGCCGCCGCCGACCCTTGATATCTCGAATACACCGTCTGATAGCGCTCAGGATTCTCAAGCCGCTCGGTGATATACGGCGGAAGAGGCATCGTTCCGAGAAGATCGAGCGCCTCAAACACGGTTTTCGCCCCTTTGTTCACGGTCAGCTTTACGAGTCGGCATCCGCCCTCGATCACATCAAGCACGTTTGCCGTCATAATGCCGTCACCAAACGTGATAATATCCCCCGGCTTTGCACGTTTTCCGGGACCAGCGAGAACCTCCCACACATCCATCTCGTGCTGTTTCAGCAATAGAAGTTCCACGGGAGCGGTCGATTCGGTCGGCACCGTCGTTTTCAAGTATTCGTCATATCTCTCCGTGCGACATCCAATGATTCTCGCCGGAATCACGCGTGTATCGTTTACAACGAGCACATCCCCCTCTCTCACCTCGTCGAGAATATCTCTGAATACGTGATGAGTGATTTCTCCGTCATCACGTCCGACGATCATTAGTCGGGAAGAATCACGCGGCTCGACGGGGGTCTGGGCGATCCGTTCTTCAGGTAAATCGTAATAAAAATCCGACAGCCGCAGATCGGTCGGCGGAAGAGTGTTTTTTATCATTTTATATCTCCGTATGTATGTTAAATCCCGCAGAAAGCGTTTTTTTGTCCAATACTTATATTATATCAAATAATTCGAAAAAAAGCAAAGAAATCGAAAAGATTCTCATATTTATATGATTGACAAACGGCAACTTTTATGGTATGATATAAGAGCGGTGAAACTTTTTTATTTTGCTGCATAAATTATGATAGAGGAGCGTTGCCGAATAGTACAAAGCACCCCGGGGCACCCGTCGCCCACGGTCGTTTGACCGAAGGTGTTTTTGGAAAGGCGAGGAACGCCGAAGATCCCAAACGGACGGCGCGTTTGGAGTCTGGTTTGCTGTCCGAACAGGAAGCAGACTGTCATCGGTTTTTACCGATGGAGGGCTATCTGTGTTATGATTGTACGGGGATTTTTCCGTATAATTATATTATATTACACAGACGGCCGGTTTTCAACCGGTTTTTATTTATATCGGTAAATTTTTGTTATCGTATCAAAAGGAGAATTTACTATGGGAACATTCCAGAAACAACTCGTTTTCCGCGGCGCTGCTACCGCGCTCGTTACCCCTTTCCATGCAGACGGATCGGTGGATTACGATTCTTTCGGTAAGTTGATTGATTATCAGATCAAGGGTGGTATTGATGGGCTCGTCATCTGTGGTACCACGGGTGAAGCTTCTACCCTGACTGACGAAGAACACCGCGAATGCTTACGTTACGCGGCAGAACGTATCGCAGGCAGAGTACCTATGATTGCCGGTACCGGTTCAAACGATACCGCCTACGCAAACGATCTTTCCAAATATGCGGAAGAGGTCGGCGCCGATGCGCTCCTCCTCGTTACCCCCTATTACAACAAAGCGACCCCGAAGGGACTCGTCAAGCATTTCCTTTCAACGACTGAGGCCGTAAACATTCCGGTTATCCTCTACAACGTCCCCTCTCGTACAGGCGTGAATATTCCGATGTCCGTTTATCGCGAACTTGCCAAGCACGAGAGAATCGTTGCCGTCAAGGAAGCATCGGGAAATCTTTCGCAGATCGCAGAAATCGCTGCTGAACTTTCTGATACACTTGCCATCTACAGCGGAAACGACGATCAGATCGTTCCGATTCTCTCGCTCGGCGGTGAGGGTGTCATCTCCGTTCTCTCCAACATTATGCCGAAGGAAACGCACGATATCTGCCAGAAGCTGTTCGACGGTGATCTTGCCGCTTCTCGCAAGCTCCAGCTCGAGCTTCTCGAACTGATCAACGATCTCTTCATCGAAGTCAACCCCGTTCCCGTAAAGACAGCGTGTGGTATGATGGGTCTTTGCAGCGATCTGATGCGTCTCCCCCTCTGCGAAATGGAAGACAGCCACCGCGAAAAATTAGCCGCTTCTATGAAAAAAGCCGGTCTTCTCTGATTTCAAATACTTCGTCTAAAAGATTGGATTTACATAAATGAGTACATTAAAAATTGCATTATCGGGTGCCGGCGGAAGACTCTGTTCCGTCATCGCCAAAATTTCTGCCGAGCGTGACGATTGTACGGTCGTGTGCGGTGTGGACATTCAAAAAAATTCCGCATCCCCCTTCCCGATCTACGATTCGTTTGATAAAATCACGGAAGAGGTTGACGTCATCATCGACTGCTCCCATCACTCCGTAGTACCCGCGCTCCTTGACTTTGCTGTATCGAAACGAATTCCCACCGTAATCTGCACGACGGGACACACCGATGATGAAGAAGCACGCATTTTTGAGGCATCAAAAACCATTCCGCTTCTCAAATCGAGAAATATGTCTCTCGGAATCAATCTGCTCTCGGAGCTTGTCAAAAAAGCGGCTTCCGTTCTCGGAGAAGAGTACGACATTGAAATTCTCGAGGCGCACCACAACAAAAAATTGGATGCGCCGAGCGGAACTGCGCTGATGCTCGCCGACGCCGCAAAAGAAGCGCGTGACGAAGCGCATCTCTCAACCGAATACGTGTACGACCGTCACGCCGTCCGCGAAAAACGCAAATCTTCCGAAATCGGTATTTCCAGCATTCGCGGAGGTACCATCGTTGGTGAACACGAAGTCATCTTTGCCGGAACCGACGAAGTTATCAAGCTCTCGCACAGCGCCGGAAGCCGCGATCTTTTTGCCGTTGGTGCTCTGCGTGCGGCGCTCTTTCTTCCCGAAAAAGCCGCCGGATTCTACACTATGGCAGACGTCATTGATTCCATCCTTTAAGAGAGATCTACCGTTTAACGGAGGCAGATTATGTTTATTCCAGGACTCGTATCCGTGACCTTCCGTCCCCTCACGAAAGAAAAAATCTGCGAAATAACGAAAGAGGCAGGGCTCTCCGCCATTGAATAGGGCGGTGATATTCATACCCGCACGTTGACTGACACACTCGAGAACACCAACAAGGGAATGCTGACACTTTCGGAAGGAATCTTGCCGTCAGACATCAAAGCCTATCACGGATACCAAGCCTTTATCACAACACCTCAAGTTACCTCTCCCACGTATGCTTGAATACTTCGATTATTAAGAGCTGATGGAATAGAAAATTTCGATAACAAAACACGCCGATTGGAAAAACCACACGGCGTGTTTTTTTGATTCAAATTGTGTAAGAATAATTTCACTTTTTTTCTCTGAGGTAGAAGATCCAACCGCCACATGGCTTTAGAGGAATAAGATCATATTTTTGGAATACGGTTTCTGTCTGCAGGCATTCTATGTTCGGAGCGTAGAATTCGAAATTGTCCGAGATACCGAGTTGTTCGGTGTTCACCGATAATAAGAAACCGCGTTCTTCGGGGTACCAGGAGGCAAGGGAGATCATAACAGCACCGTTTTCTCGCTGGTATACCGTTACACGTACCAAATCGTTTTCGGCGGAAACAGGGCACTCCGGATGCCACCATCCGTACATTTTCGCTTTATCAATGCCGAAGTCTTCCCAGATATCCCAAATATTACGGTTGACAGGACTGGTGTTCCATCCGATACGAGATGTCATACCGTATACCATACCGCGGTAAGGATTTCCTCCTCCATGTAGCATCTCACCCATTAACCCGAACGGAATACCCGAAGATTCCATGAGATAATACTCAGGACTCATTGTATCATAATGGTATCCTTCGCCGTTCCACAGAGAATCGGCATAAGCATAGTGCTCGAGTAACTGATTGGCGGGCGAAACATACCCATATTGTGGGAATTCGTGGCCATTTCCGCAGTGGATATCAATATCGCAGAGTTTTCCGGTTGACTGCATAACGCGTCGTACACGCTTCATAACCGTACGGTCATATCCGATACCGTCAAGATAAAGTCCATCGATGCCAACTTCTTTGATCAACCAATACAGACCGCAGAGATAGTAATTATGGAGACGTGAGATAGGTTGTGTTCCTACCGCACAATCGTACTCTCCGCTCGCGAGAAACTGATGCCATGCGGGATTGAATCCTTCTACCAGGTGTTCGCAGAGCCAAGGTCCACCGGGTTTTACGGAAACTGACTGAACGGGAGAGTCGGAAACTTTTTCGTTGGCAAAGTAATCGGCAATTGCCATCGGTTCGTTCATTCCAACAAAAATCTCATCGCCAAAAGCACGGAAGGCCCAGAGTTCCGAGCAG
>JAZRNC010000151.1:0-11715 GCA_045647965.1 Eubacteriales bacterium
TACCCCATGTCTCTGAGTTCTTGTAATGTACGCTCATCATGGTCATTTCTGCAGATATCTTGGCGTTTTACCTTATCATCCGATACTGCAATCCCCATGCTCTGCCACAAGCTCGCGGATATAAATGTTCGAATCAAAACGGCATTCCTCACGAAGTGCCCCAGATAGTCTTCCATTCTCCAATAATTTCCGTACAAAAGAAATGCGGTCTACTCCCGAAAGTTCAAAGACATATTCCAATACCTCGTCAGGGATATCCATCCCCATATCCAAAGCGAGAATCGATACGTGATTGATTTCCTGATGAGTAGCACATTTCAGATATTCGATAAATGCGGGTACATCCTCTGCCTCAAAGTTGGCACCGAACACCATCTTGGCGGCACATTCTCTGATTAGAAAATCCACACTTTTGTCATCAAGAATCTTTAGACCGATGCCTCTCACTTCCGGATGGTGTATCTTCTCAATAAACGTATAATACGTCACTGCCTTATAGTTTTCCCGACGATCTTCCGCATAGGAAACCGGATGAAGTTTTTTTGCCGTTTCGATCAGGGGCGTCGGATCCAGCGGAAACTTCGGTGCGGAAAAAAACGGCATCGGATCACAGAAAAACCACATCAGATAAAGACGCCGATCCATATCTTCCTCACGCAGAATCTCTTCAGCCACCGATAGGATCACATCGTCTGTGGCGTGGGCAAAAGCAATATGTATATCCATATCGAAAGGAGGATCTTTTTTGTATGCCTCAAAGATCTGCTCGGCAGTGACGGCGTATTTGGGTTGCATAGATACTAGGCCCACTTTGTGTCTCTCTAACATTTTTTGTCCGTACGGATGCTCCATAGCCACTTCTTCCAAAAGAGCTTTTGTTTTTTTGCAGCCGTAGCTGTTCTCAACCGAAAACCAGGTCCCCTTGTTGGGCACGACCGGATTCGGAGTATACCGATACAAATCCGCGATATCTATCATCGCACGCTTCATCCGTTCTCTGTCGACCTGCAAATATCCAAGAGCTGCCACTGCAGCAACGTAGAGAGTGGCACAATCGAGTAATTTTCCCCCCGAATCTCCACGTTTTGTAAACTCCAAAAGCTCCGCATAAGAATTGTTATACAAAAGCTCTACGATGGCAATCACCGTGTCACGATACCCAAGCTCTACAAGCAAAGGTATCGTCTGAATTTTCATACCTCTTTTTAAATCATCGTACAGAGTTACAGCAATTTTTGCCGCCAACATATCGGCATCCGGGAAACAGCGTATCAACTCGGCATCGTATATACTGATTGCCCGTGCAAAAAAACGGCTCTTTGTGTAATATTCAAGCAACGTTTGGCGATAAGGCGTTTTATCCACCTCGTTACGCAAAAACAGAAGTCCGCGTCCAAGCCCCTCCTTCAAGTAATGCTCAAACTCAGTTACTTTCATTATCTCTTTTTCTCTTTGGTGATAAATCGATTCGTTTCTGATTCGTTCGGCACATCCCTCAATACGGTACTGCAGTGGTGTTTGTCCAAACCGTTTTTTGAATGCGCGAATATAGTAATTCTCATCGGTGAAACCGTATCTTTCAGCGAGATTTTGAATAGATACCAGTGTGAACAACAGCTCGGGACGGCTTTGGTTCAAGCGTTCCTCCATCACATACTGCATAGGAGTCATACCGGTCTCTGATTTAATCAGTCGTGCCAGAGAAGTACGATTGGTATGAAAACGCTGACAGAGGGAGGTAAGTGTGATCTGCTCCCCCACGTGTTCACGGATATAGCGAAGAATCTCACTACTGCCTTGTACCGTCTCTCCTTGAAACGCGCTTTCCGCAATACGAAGAATTGAGATCATATCCGAGCGAGTGTTGCAGGACCAGATACCATTCGTAGAATGCTCATCAATGTGCTTTTCTGCAAGAAGAAAATCCCTGCGTACCATCTCGTATTCATCATTGTTTAGAGAAATTATCCCATTATAGGATGCATCACGCTGACGGAACAGGTGAAAGTCCGGGTATCCGTACTGGGAGCGCATCTCATCGTACATAGAGAGTCCGATCACGTTGTGATTCAAATTGACGTTATAGAAATAGGGCAGAAAATGAAGATTCTTTACCTCATATTGACCGCCGTCCACAACCAGAGTATCCTCCTGCGAAAGGCACAACATATATTTGCCGTCGAGATAGCATCTTGTTCCATTCAGAGTGACGGAAAGACGGGATGCCTGCAAGCATATAATGGAATACATGGTATCGAGAGACTCCAGTGTATTGCTCATGTGAATCAGCGAAAATTCGTATTGCATAAATTACCTCTGTCGATCACGCTTATTATGGTTTCATTATATCACAGTTGCGTTATAGTCGCAACGCAAAAATACATAAAAAGTAGCACAATTTACAATCCGCACCTTATTGACCGCCTTTCCGTCACGCAAAAAAGAGGGATGATCACACGTTTTTACAAAACAAAAAATCCGAGCCTATCTTTCACTCCGGAAAGATTTGGTTCGGATTATTGTTTGGTGCGGATGAAGGGACTTGAACCCATATGAAATTGCTTTCACTGGAACCTGAATCCAGCGCGTCTGCCAATTCCGCCACATCCGCTTGTTCAAAGCGAATTTATTATATCACATTTCATCCTTAAAGTCAAGTGTTTTTCTAGAAAAAACGATTTTTTGTTTTGAATTGTTTTTGTCTTATTGGTTGCCCCTTGATTTTTTTTATTCCATATCGTATAATAATCTCATAAAATGAATACTTAACACAAAAAACTGTAACGGATGTGAATTTATGAATACTGTCCTTCTTTTTACCCCCAAAAACACACTGCCAGGTTATATGCAGCACCTGCCAAGCATCTCCGATTTCACCCTCTCCGAAGCGGATTTGCTATTCATCCACCCGGCCATCGAATACGTAATCGTTTCCACCTACCCCGTCACGGAGGAGGATTTCACGAAGTTCTGCGACTCCATCACAACTCACGATGGAATCACTGCAGGTCTTTCCCCCACTGGCGATGCTGGCGTGGTCAATAAATTCGAGCGTTTCGTATTTTCTTTTGCATACGGGGGAAAAGTATCCGAAAAATCGTGTGCGCTCATCGCCATCCCCACTAGATACTGGGATCGCTTGAAAGCGTTTTTATTAAAAAAAGATCCCGCACTCTCCCTACTCTTTGGTGCCGCGCGGGAAGATATCCCGATTCAAAACGTCATCCTTGAAAATTCCACACCACGCCGCCGTTCGTTCTTCTCGCGGATTTGTTCCTATTTCAGCGTCTTTTGCAATTCCCAGCCCCTGAAATATCTCTTTTCCTCCGTCGTGGCGTTCGTCATTGATTTCTCTCTTCTTTTGTTCTTTGATTCCATTCTGCCATTCGCATCAATGGAAATAGGAGCGCTCCTTGCCTGGTGTGTATCCTCCTGCACGAATTTCTTTTTGAACCGAAACTTCGTATTTACGGCAGATACGCCCATCAAAATAGCGCTCCTCGAATACTACGGTCTGGCGACCACAGCGTTTGTATTAAAAACTTACGTTTTTATCGAGATCTTCACGCGACTCCTTCACCTCCCACTCGGTATCGCCAAGCCGATTGCCGAAGTCGCGTTCTATCTCATCAATTATTTTATTCAGAAAAAATGGATCTTCAAGAAGAAATGATCGTATGTCAGATTTCAACCTGACCTCTGTATACATCACAGGTTTCGGCCGTCATATGAACCTTACCGTCCACATAACTTACGATAACCACGCCGCCTTTCACGTGAACCGTGATATCGCCGCCCTTACAGAAGCCGTTATCAACAGCTGCTACAGCCGCGGCACACGCACCCGTTCCACAAGCGTACGTTTCGCCCGATCCTCTTTCCCAAACACGAACGCTGAGCGTATGATCGTCGATCACGTGAACAAACTCAACATTAGTGCGAAGCGGGAACATAGCATCATTTTCGATCGCAGAACCGATCTTGGAAATATCTCCCGCAAACAAATCTTCATTGTCTGCTTCGTGTGCAAAAATGACACAGTGCGGGTTTCCGATAGCAAGGCAGGTTACCTTATATTCCCCTCCCGCGATCTTTATCATTTCACCAATGATCGGAGTGGTTCTTCCTTCCAATTTAACCGGAATGTTTTCGGGCAAATATTCCGCATTACCGATATCAAGCTTCGTCTTTACAACTCGACCGTGTTGAGTAATAAGACGGAGTTTTTTGATTCCGGCAAGAGTCTCGATGGTCATTTCACGTTTGCGAACGATATTATTATCGTAGAGATATTTTGCTACACATCCGATACCGTTTGCACACATTCTGCCTTCACTTCCGTCGCGGTTGAACATACGCATACCTGCATCGGCATCCTTGGACGGAATGATGATGACTGTACCATCCGCACCGATGCCATAGTTGCGGTCAGCGAACGAAATGGAAAGTCCCTCCGGATTGCTGATGGTCTTTTCCATGCAATCGAAGTAAATGTAGTCGTTGCCGCACGTATGCATCTTTGTGAAATCAAGTTTAATCTTCTGTGTACGGAGATGGTTGATATCCACAAGTTCCGTGCAGTTATCGGTCCAACGGCTGGAGATACTGTCCGCTACTGCGTTTGCCGTATCGAGAGAGGTAAGACAAGGAATCGCGTGTTCTACAGCAAGTCTTCTGAGTCGAACGCTGGAACGTGACGGATCTCTTCCCTTCGCAGAAGTCGAAATGATATAATCTATCTTTCCGTCGCGAATGAGTTCCTTCGGGGTGATTCCCTCTTCGTCCATGCGACCAACGGTAATAACATTTACACCGTTTTTACGAATGATTTCAGCCGTATGATCGGTTGCGTAAATGGTAAATCCGAGATCGGCGTATTTCTGTGCGAGCATTCCGATTTCGCCCTTATCGGTGTCACGAACCGAAATGAACACTCCGCCGTTCTTTTCAAGCTTATATCCAGCCGCACGAAGTCCCTTATAAAGTGCTTCGCTGAAAGAGCCGGAAAGACCGAGAACCTCACCTGTTGACTTCATTTCCGGACCGAGAGCAGTGTCAAGACCACTGAGCTTTTCAAAGGAGAACACAGGAACCTTAATTGCTACGTACGGAGATGTTCGATAAAGACCTGTGCCGTATTCCATATCGCGAAGCTTTTCGCCAAGCATACAACGAGTCGCGATATCCACCATCGGAATACCCGTCACCTTACTGATGTACGGTACGGTACGGGACGAACGCGGGTTAACTTCAATAACGTACAGTTCATCCTTATAAATGAGGTACTGAATATTGATAAGACCTCTCGTTTCGAGCGCAAGAGCAAGATCCTTTGTATGTCTTGTAATGTATTCCTTCATATCGTCGTCGACGTGCTGTGAAGGATAGATTGCAATGGAGTCACCGGAGTGAACACCGGTTCTTTCGATGTGCTCCATAATACCGGGGATAAGAACATCATCACCGTCGCAGATCGCGTCAACCTCCAGCTCCGTACCCATCAGGTATTTGTCAACCAAGACGGGATTTTCGATTCCCTGAGCGAGAATGATTGTCATATATTCACGGATATCGGCTTCTGTAAACGCAATGATCATATTCTGACCGCCAAGTACGTACGACGGGCGAAGAAGAACAGGATAACCGATCTTTTCAGCAACGGCAAGTGCTTCGTCGGTTGTCATAACCGTAAAGCCTTCGGGACGCTTGATCTTGAATCTTTCAAGCAGCTCGTCAAAACGTTCACGGTCTTCCGCGCAGTCGATCATATCGGGAGAAGTTCCGATGATCGGCACACCGCACGCCGCGATATAACGAGTCAGCTTGATTGCAGTCTGTCCACCAAACGCAACAACCGCGCCAATCGGTTTTTCGACGTGAATGATATTTTCAACATCTTCGGGTGTGAGCGGTTCAAAATAAAGTCTGTCCGCCGTGTCAAAGTCTGTCGATACGGTTTCGGGGTTATTGTTGACGATAACGACGTTATAGCCCGCTTTCTTGAGCGCCCATACGCAGTGAACGGATGCATAGTCAAACTCAATACCTTGGCCGATACGGATCGGGCCGGAACCAATAACCATAACCGTTCCCTTGGTGTTGTTTTTATGATTTTCAATGAACTCTTCCGCTTCGTCACCCTCGTCGTAAGAGGAATAGAAGTACGGAGTTGCAGCTTTAAACTCAGCCGCGCAGGTATCAACGGTCTTATAGGTTGCGTACATTTTGTAATCCAGTGACTTGATACCGCAGATCGACTTAATCGCACTGTCGGGATATCCGATGAGTTTTGCACGACGGTACAATTCCTCGCTGAGATTTGCTCCTGCCGCTTCAAGTTCACGTTCCATATCCGCAAGATTCTGCAGTTTAATAAGGAACCACTCGTCGATCTTTGTCATCGCGTGAATATCGTCCACGTTATAAAGTCCGCGGTACAGCGCCTCATACACAAAGAATACTCTCTCGTCCGTACATCCGCAAATAAGAGCCGGAAGTTCTTCATCCTTCAGAGCACGGTACTTTGCATGACCGAGATAGTCCATACCGATACAAGCACCGCGAACAGCCTTCATGATCGCCTGTTCAAAGCTTGTGCCGATTGCCATAACTTCACCGGTCGCCTTCATCTGCGTACCGAGTTTTCTCGTTGCGTATACAAATTTATCAAACGGCCAGCGCGGGAATTTTACTACCACGTAGTCGATGGTCGGTTCAATGAACGAAGTTGTCGAACCCGTCACACGGTTTTCGATCTCATCAAGGTTATAGCCAATCGCAATTTTCGCAGCCACCTTTGCAATCGGGAAACCGGTAGCCTTGGAAGCGAGAGCGGAAGAACGAGAAACGCGGGGGTTAACTTCAATAACCGCATATTCAAAGCTATCGGGATTCAGCGCAAACTGTACGTTACATCCACCGCTGATCTTCAGTTCAGTAATGATATTAAGAGCAGCGGAACGAAGCATCTGATATTCTTTATCGGCAAGAGTAAAAGCGGGAGCCACAACAATGCTGTCTCCGGTATGAACACCGACGGGGTCGAAGTTTTCCATCGAACAAACGGTAATTACGTTTCCGCTTCCGTCGCGGACCACTTCAAATTCGATTTCTTTCCAGCCGGCAATACATTTTTCAATAAGAACCTGACCGATCGGAGATGCCTGAATACCACCGTCTGCAATTTCACGCAGTTCTTCGGGAGTTTCGGCAATACCGCCGCCCGTACCGCCAAGAGTAAACGCAGGACGAACGATGATCGGGTATCCGAGTTTTTCTCCAAGTGCAAGCGCACCTTCCACGGAAGTCGTAATATCGGAAGGAATCAGCGGCTGTCCGATCTTTTCCATGGCTTCTTTGAAGAGCTGTCTGTCTTCCGCACGGTCGATCGAGTCAACCGCAACTCCGAGAAGACGAACGCCGTGCGCCTCAAGGAATCCTTCTTTTTCCAGTCTCATCGCCAGGTTAAGACCTGTCTGTCCGCCAAGCGTACCGAGAAGACTGTCCGGTTTTTCTTCAATAATGATTCGCTTGATGGTTTCTTCTGTCAGAGGTTCCAGATATATCTTGTCAGCCATAGCACTGTCCGTCATAATCGTGGCAGGGTTAGAGTTAACAAGAATAACTTCAATTCCTTCTTCTTTGAGTGCTTTTGCTGCCTGGGTGCCTGCATAGTCAAATTCTGCAGCCTGTCCGATAACAATCGGTCCCGATCCAATGAGAAGTACTCTTTTAATACTTATATCCTTCGGCATAGTATTCCTCTTTCCTCTTAGAATTCATATTGCATTTTTCTTTCACTGTACTATTCATATAATTATATCACAATATTACAAAAAAACAAACAGAATTTTTTTAATTTATTTAAGTTTATATATTTGCATAAACTTCATCACAATCTCAAACGACAGTTTGTTATTTTTTTAGACTTTTTCCCCAATATTTGACGACTTCACCGAACAACAAAAAAGCATTTCCCCGCTTTTTTGCGTCAGAAATGCTTTTTTCTCTTTGTTAATACCGTATCTCAATTAAATTTTGCCGGCAAGCTCTGCTTCTTTTTCATAAACCGCTTCCGCTTCTTGCTCAGCAGCTGCCCGCGCAAGCTCCGCTTCATATGCTCGGATCACTTCTTCCTCAAGCAAAACTCTGAACTCAGCGTTGATCGGATGAACAATATCTCTGTACGTGCCGTCAGGATTTTTTCTGCTCGGCATAACAATGAAATTCTTTTCTCTTACGCTGATAACTTTAATATCGTGCAGCGCAAGCTGTCCGTCAAAGGTAACGGAAACAATTGCTTTCATCGGGCCTTCTTCGAATAATTTTCTGACTTTAATATCTGTGATAACCATAGATGCACCTCAAAATAAATTTTTCTTTGTTTGAATAGTATTATACGCCAACATTATGAAATTGATTCAAGATTTTCATAAAATTTTTTTAAAATGAATGTATCTTTTTTTCTTAAATATGATATAATTAGTACATAATATAAAAAGTTCTTTGAAAGGATGGATCTGCCATGTCTTTGCCAAATACACATTTTGGCGCAGAAACAATCAAACGATTGCTTGAGGGTAAAACGAATCTTTTTTTTGATGGAATCGGCGGAGTAAGTATGAATTCCCTCGCCCATATCAGTCATCTGTGCGGATACCGTGTTTCGGGATACGACCGTACCCCCTCCGATATCACAAAACGACTTGAAAAAATGGGCATAACCATATATTATGAAGAGGATGAATCTCACGTATACGACAGCGATGCTGTAATTTATACCGTGGCCATTCCCGAAAACAGCCCCGAATATTGCTATGCCAAAACCCACGGAATCCCTCTCATTTCCCGCGCGGATTACCTCGGGTATCTGATGGTCGAATATAAAAAACGCATCGGAATTGCCGGTACACACGGCAAAAGCACCACCACGGGAATGATCGCCCACATTCTTTTACATGCAAAAACCAATCCCACAATTCTCAGCGGCGCAAAGCTGAGAGAAACAGATACATACGATATTATCGGTGATAACGAATATCTCGCTTTTGAAGCGTGTGAATATATGGACTCCTTCCTCGATTTCAATCCAACGATCGCAGTGATTCTGAATATCGAAATGGATCACGTGGATTATTTCAAGTCGATGGACCAGCTTCTCTCCTCGTACGCATCGTTTTTGGCACTCACGGGTGAGAACGGATATGCCGTTGTGAATATGGATGACGAAAATTGTCGAAAAACCGTTTCAAGCTACCTCGGAAACACCGTCGGATTCAGCCGTTTGGATCCCACCGCCGCATTTTACTCTGCAAACGAAAAACTCGTTGAAGGCTGTTACCGTTTCGACGTGATGTCCGACGGTAAAAAAGCCGGCGAAATTTCTCTGAAAATCCCCGGTGAACATAACATCAGTAACGCGCTTGCCTCGTTTGCCGCCTGCGTTTCTGCCGGTCTCTCTCCAGATGTCGTAGCTGAGGGAATTTCCACCTACCAGGGAATCGGACGACGAATGGAAAAAATCGGCGCAACACAGCGGGGTGCCACAATCTATTCTGACTACGCCCATCATCCGACGGAACTCGAAACCACGATCCGCGGCGCGAGACCTCTAGCGGTGGGAAAAATGACGGTCGTTTTTCAGCCGCATACATTCTCACGCACACACGAACTGTTTGATGATTTCGTGAGAGTATTATCTTCCTCCGATGCCGACGAGATCATTCTTTGCGATATCTACCCTGCCCGTGAAACGAACATCTACGGTGTAAGCTCCGAATCTCTTGCCAGAGAAATTTCATTAACCGGAAAAAACTGCATCTCTGCGAGAAGCTTTGAGGAAGCCGCCTCTCTTGCCGCCAATTCTTCCTCGGTGGGAGATATCATTCTCGTTATGGGTGCCGGGGATGTCATAAAAGTTCTCGATCATCTTACCGCTCTATAAATTATCAAAATATACATCATCAAAGGAGAATTTATGATGAAAAACCGTTTTGGAATGTTCGTACACTGGGGCGTTTACTCTATGTACGCTTATCACGAACAAGTTCTTGCCCGCGCCGGAATTCCGAACGAAGAATACGAAGCCCGCGCAAAGGAATTTAATCCTACGGAATACGATCCGGAAGAATGGGTACTCCTCGCCAAAGAAGCGGGTATGGAATACATATGCTTTACCACCAAGCATCACGACGGATTCTGTATGTGGGATACGAAAGCCACCGATTATTCGATTATGAATAACGCGTACGGACGCGACGTGCTGAAAGAACTTGCCGATGCGTGCCGTAAACACGGAATGAAACTTTCGCTTTATTATTCCAATCCCGACTGGCACAACGAATATGCATACAATAACCTTTCCTCTCATCAGTGGAAATGCAAATATCCCGAACGTTCGGATCCTGAAAAATATCGCGCATTCATTTGCGAACAGCTTCGCGAGCTCCTGACAAATTACGGGGAAATCTACACGTTCTTCTGGGATATCGAACCGCGATACTATGCGCCTGAAATGAACGAATTGATCCGCGAGCTGCAGCCGAACATTCTGATCAATGATCGCGGCTACGATGCGGGTGACTTTGCCACCCCTGAAAGAAAGCTCCCCGACGGCAGCCGTTTTGGCCGTATGACGGAAGCTTGTCAATCCGTCGGTGAACAAAGCTGGGGTTACCGCGAAAATGAGGACTATTTCTCCGCAAGATTTCTTATGACCAGTGTGGACAAGATTATGGCAATGGGAGGCAGTTACCTCCTCAATGTCGGACCGATGGCAAACGGCAAAATTCCCGAAGAGGCAAAGCACCTCATCAGAACCGTTGGTAACTGGTACAACCGCGTCAAGGATGCACTCGTTGACACCGAAGCCTCCCCGTACATCCGTCTGCATATTCCCGATCCGTCTATTACGGTTGAGAAGAACGGAAAAACGTATTTCCACTTCTACAAAGGACTCTCCTCCACCTCTATCAATTTTGATGATCTCGACGTGAGAATGGGAAGAAAATGCATAAAGATCCAGCGTGCCGTTCTTCTCAACAACGGTACAGAACTGCCCATCCGTTATACTCCTCTCCCGTCGTACTGTGATCTTGACGCGGTAGCGCGCGTTCCACATACATCCATTTGTAAAATTCCAGTGGACGAGTTTGCCGTTGAACCGATTGTCATTGAAGTGGAATGGGAACGCCGTTCGTAAATTCGACGAATTTTTGTCCGATCGTGCAATTACTTCCATAATTTATATAACGATGTTGACAATATATAATAAAATGTGGTAAAATAATAAAAGGGATTTTGTCCCTTTGCATCCACAGAAATACGGATATGCCTTATATCGGTATTTCCGAGCTTGCCTAAATAATACTATTCTACATATATACGAAAGGAAACCTATTTCTTATGGCAAATTTTGTCATTATGCCCCGTCAGGGACAGAGCGTTGAGTCCTGTATCGTAACGACTTGGCACAAGAAACTCGGTGATACGGTTAACGTTGGGGACATTCTTTTCTCCTACGAAACCGACAAATCCGCTTTTGATGAGCCTTCTCAGTTCAGCGGCGTGATTCTTCACTCCTATGCGGAAGAGGGTGACGTTGTTGACTGTCTGACTCCCGTTTGCATTATCGGAGAAAACGGAGAGGATATCTCTGCACTCCTCGGTGAAGCCGGCGGTGAAAAGACTGACGCTCCTGCTGCCACGGAAGAAACC
>JAZRNC010000152.1:0-8781 GCA_045647965.1 Eubacteriales bacterium
ACCATACTCTATATCGTACTTTGGGGATAGGCTTATTGTTCCCCGGAGTTCCCCATAGTGGATCTCGGATTTATAGCCATTCTTGAAATCCTCAAAGTTAAGATTGCTTGTCATCTTGTATTCGTCAGTTGTGAGCAATTCGCCGTCCCAAAATACAGATACATACACAACTCCCGATTGCATGTGACGATCTATGTAGTCAAATCCACCTAATCCAAAAAACAATGCAACCAAAATACTTACCACAGAAATAATGGTAACTACTTTCAGCCATTTGCGACTTTTCTTCGTTTCTTCTATCGAGCCGCCTAAAATTTCGTCTTTACTTATTTCCAAAATATCACATAGCTTTCTAACCATTTCAATGTCTGGGAGTGTTTTTCCTGTTTCCCATTTTGAAACAGCCTGTTTGCTGACAAAAACTTTTGCCCCAAGCTCTTCTTGGGTTAGTCCTTGCGCTATCCTATGTTTTCGTATAATGGTGCCTATCTTTTCCAAACGGACCACCTCCTTGTGTAGGTATTATATCATAACTTTTGTTTTGGACAATGGTTTTACAAAACATTGGTGGTATCTTATTGGTTGACACAGCAATTTGCGGCATTTCATAGTCCTATGACCGTACGTTTTAACGATATGCGCTACATTTTAACGTTTAGTCGTGTAAATCAACGATTATGCTAATAACTTAACGATTACTAATCTTTTAACGATTTGAAGGACACCTATTCGGGTAGCTTGTCGATTTCTCTGTTGAAAAGTTCCCGAAATGCTGATTTTATGCATAAAATAACCGTCATTCCGTTGTATCAGAATGACGGTTATTCTTTGGCGCAGAGAGAGGGATTCGAACCCTCGTGCTGTTGCCAGCAAACTGATTTCGAGTCAGCCCCGTTATGACCACTTCGATATCTCTGCGTATTTGATTGTGTTCAACGTATTATATTATAGCATAAAAAAAACGGGAATGCAATAGTTTTTTGAAAAAATTACATTCCCGTTTGTGGTTAATTAATAAATATCTGTAGAGCGCTTGCGTGTTCCGACATAGTCTCTTTCGAGAGAGAGAACGCCGTTGTCCATTCTGAAAATTCTGTCTGCGTGGTTAGCGATGGATAAGTCGTGCGTTACCATGATAAGCGTAACTCCCATTTCTTCTCTGGTTTTGAGAAGAAGCTTGAGAACTTCGTCTGCGTTCGCACGGTCGAGATTACCCGTCGGTTCATCGGCAAAAAGAATATCGGGCATATTGATAAGAGATCTTGCGATGGAAACACGCTGTTGCTGACCACCGGAAAGCTCGGAGGGAAGGTGGCTGAGACGTTCGGTGAGCTGGAGTGTCTCTACAAGGCGGCGAAGTGTCTCCTGATAGGACAGTTCAGGTTTGTTACACATCATCGTAGGAATGAGGATGTTCTCAAGCGCGGTAAACTGAGGAATCAGATTGTGTTTCTGGAAAACGAATCCCATATTGGCACCGCGGAATCGGCTGAGCTGGTCGGGGGACATCTTTGTGATATCGTTTCCGTTGATGAGAACGCGACCGGCATTGGCAGAGTCAAGACCTGCACAGATGTTTAAGAACGTACTTTTACCAGAACCGGATGTACCGATAATGGCAACAAATTCACCTTTTTCAACTTTGATACTGACGCGGTTAACGGCAGTAATAAGAGAGTCGTACTGTCTGTATGTTTTCAGAACGTTTTCTGTTTGTAACATGTATTCCGGCATATTTTTAAATCTAAGCAGCGAGATATTTCGCACTTAATCCTTTCTTATAATATAAGCGGTATCTTATTCATCACCGAATTCGTCGTCAAGTGTGATTGTCTGACTTGCTTTGCGCTTCTTCGCATAGCTGAGGTAGGGAATATAGGTGGAGAAGTAGCCGCAAGCAACAGAAATTACGATACTTGTTACGATAGCGTACCAAGGCATGTAGAAGGTATAACGAACGGTTTCGCCGGTGAAGTAGGGAACGATAACGTTGTATACATAGAACATAGCATAACTTCCGATATAACTGAGCGCAATGGAAATGATAAGGGAAAGGGATGCCATGCACAAACCACCTTGGATAAAGAGATTTTTGATCTCCTTCATGATGGCGCCGATAGAGATAAGAATGGTGAATTCCTGATTTCTCTTTGCGTAGTAAAGTGTCTGAGAGAAGAACCAGATAATCGGAGAGATGCAAAGAATGAGGAGAGAAATTACGATGTACAAGTCGTCATAGTGCTTGTCATCTGCAATTTCGTTGAGGAATACGACATTGTTGTTTTCTACGTTAATGTCACCGTATTGCTGACCCCAAGCTCTGAGTTTTCCGTAGAGTTCTTTTGTCTGTTCAGCATCAAGTTCTCTGTCAATGAATATGCTGAACTGCGTGTACTGAGGAACGGTTCCCGTGAGGCTTTCATATACGGATTCATCCATAAATACAGGGGTGGAAGCACAGGGAATATCCTTAACGATAGCACCAATCGTGAGTTCTATGTATTTGTATTCGAAGTTCTGAATCTGCTTGCGAAGGAGAGCCTCACCGGTAAGGTTGCCATCTACACCCTTACTGATATCGGTAACGATAGCAAGCTGGATCTTGTCACCGACTTTAAACTTGTACGTGGGGATGTTGGCGATAGCGTCACCGATGATGACATAGCCGGGATCATTGATACAGTTTATATCCCCCTCGATATCGTAACCGTCGAGAGTGGCAAGCTGTTCGGGGGTGATTGAAGTATAAACAACATCTGAGGAAACGCGATAGGATTTACCCTGCGTATCAAAATTATCTCCGTTGTATTTGAGAACGCTTTTGAGTAAGCGAACGTTTTTGTTCTCAACAAGCATATGGGAGAGGAGAGGGGAGGCTTCAGTAGAAGTATCAATGGATTTTACTGCAGTAACTCCGTCGATCGAATAGAGTTCATCACTCATTTTTTCATTGTACTTAAAGCCCGTGGACTGAAGGTCAACTTCAAACTGAGCTCTCGGATAATAGAGATCCGTCGTGTAGATATCCGAAAGATAAAGACCCATGATAAAGAGCGCACAGAAAACGATCGCCGTGGTAAGCAGCTTGATATTGTATTTTCTGAATCTCCAGAGTGAGTAGAACTCGTACTTCATCGGGAACTTTTCCGCAAAGATGCTTACGGAAGCTCTGGGAGACGAAACGAAGTTGGAGTTATCTTCTGTGATGAGCAGAGCATTCGGGTCCTTGACAGACATCATCTTCATAGGAGTCCATACTGATGCAAGAATGACAACGAGCGTAAATACGAACATCAGTCCAACAGCGATAAAGTTAAAGACAAATCCGTAACCGGAAACGCGATAAATGAGGAACGAGAGAAGAGTTGAAAGAAGGACGGAGGGAATAAAGGTTACGGCAAATATGACGAACAATTCCCAAAACGCCGTTCCAAACAACATTTTAAAGTCCGCACCGTATGATAGATAAATACCGTATTGGAATTTAAACTGGTTCACTCGGATGTTGTAAAGGGAGGACAAGAGGAAGATGGAAACAACAAGAAGCACAAGGGATATCACCGCAAATGTGAATGTATTTGCCTCTTCGTTCTTATCGAAAGTTAAAAGCGGCGTTGTTGAGACAACGAAATCCGTTCCGTATTTGGACATTTCTTCCACATATTTTGTGCTGAATGCATCGTGGCAGGAGTAGGGATCCTTTATGTAGACCAAATACGAATCATATCGCTTTTCACCCGTGATGGAGTTTTTGTATTCTTCTGTACGAAGAACCGTGTACAGACGGTTACTCTTAAACAACTGAGCTTGGCTGTTATAGAGGTAAACGTACTGCGATTCGTTCATACCTTTGACAACGACGTGGTAGTCGTACTCTTCACCGACATGCTTGTATTCTACGTTATTATTATTGAAGGCAGAAACTGCCATCATACCATATAACGTCTGAACGATGAGCAAAGCGATGAAAAAGCATACATACTGTTTAAAATTGAAGAAAACAGTTTTCCACGAGATCAAAAGGCTTCTCTTAAGATATTCAAGTACTTTTTTCAAGATAAAACCAGAGACACACTGTGAATGCGTCAACCTCCTCGGAAATAAATGGTTACAAAAATAATCAATTATAACTACAAGAAGTATATAGTATAATTGTGAACGTCTGTTTGATATAATATGAACACAAACAAAACAATTCAAAACATAAAGTAGAAAAAATCAAAAAAAAATTGTGCAAAATCACAAAAACAAGATATTGAAGAATAAATTTTGGTATAATTAACGGATATATTTATAAATGATAAAAAGATTCTTTTGGTGATACCTATCAAAAGAATCGTACGGTTTTTGTTGCATATCGACAACACCGGAATAAAAACAGCCCGTTTTGTTTTTCGGAGTTGATATTTATCTTTTTCTATGCTATAATTATACATACAAAAAGACTATGGAGAAAGGGTGAGTACGACGAAAGGATCGATTCTTGAAAGATCCGTTATGGAAATGCGCGGAGTGGGAGATGCAAGAGCTGCCGCGCTTCGGAAAATGGGGATTGAGACAATCGGTGATCTGCTACATTGTTATCCTAGAACGTATCAGAATCGTGGAGATGTAAGAACACTGTCTGAAATTAAAGAAAAGCTCTCTGCGAATGAAGAGTATCCGTATTCGGCGATTCTCACCATTTCCACTGAACCAACCGTTCGAATGATCAGACGTGGGATGGTACTTCTGAAAGTCCACGCATTTGATGAAACGGGTTCGGTCGATATTACGTATTTCAATCAGCAATATTTAAAGGATAAATTCCACACGGGTGCTATGTTTCGGTTTTACGGAAAGTTTGCACTTGAAAAATCCAGACTTGTTCTTGTAAATCCGATTTGTGAGCCGTACTATGAGGGCTGTGTCCTGCCGCAGATCGTTCCCGTTTATCCGCTTACAACTGGTCTGACACAAAAATTGATGGCAGGTTATGTGAAAACGGCACTTGAGATGACGGGTGCAGAGCATAAGGAATATCTTCCGGGGGATGTGTTATCAAAACTTCGTTTGCCGACACACTCTTTTGCAATTTCCAAAATTCACAATCCCGAGTTTGAAGACGAAATTGAAGTCTCCCGACGCCGATTCGTTTTTGAAGAACTTTATGATATGTTTATTGCTCTGGCGATGCGCGGTAAAGAGAGCAAAATGTCAAACGAATGCCGCATTACGTCGTGTGATATTTCCGAGTTTACTGCTCTTTTGCCATTTGAAATGACGAATGCACAAAAACGCTCGGTTCAGGAAATGATCGCCGATATGTCCGGAGAATACCGAATGAATCGCATTCTCACAGGGGACGTAGGAAGCGGTAAGACAGTTGTTGCGGCGGCTGCGGTTTACGCCGTTATAAAGTCCGGTTATCGAGCAGTTTTGATGGCACCAACGGAAATTCTTGCCACACAACACGCGAAAGAACTTACGACTTTATTTGACAAAATCGGAATACGGTGTGCGCTTCTCACGGGATCAAGTGGAAAAAAAGAAAGGGATAAGATTCTACGCGGACTTGTGGCTGAGAGTGCCGATGAGCGAATTGATTTCGTGATCGGAACACACGCGCTGTTGTCGGAGGACGTACAAATACGCGATTTAGCCCTTGCAATCATTGACGAACAGCATAGATTCGGCGTTATGCAGAGGGCAGCGCTTTTTGAAAAAGCCGATAGGATACACACACTTGTTATGAGCGCGACGCCGATTCCGAGAACTCTCACACTTGCGGCGTACGGCAGTATTGCGGTGTCACGGATAGATGAACTGCCAAAGGGAAGACAAAAAATTGATACGTTCATCGTAAATTCATCGTACGGTGAGCGACTCAATTCATTTATCAGGAAGCAGATCGATGAAGGTCACCAGGTCTACGTTGTGTGTCCAGCAATTGATGAAAAAAAGGAAGAAACGAGTGCCGAGGAAATCGGAAATATTGATCTTGTCTCCGAGACGCTTGACACGTCCATTCCGCTTTGCGCGGCAACGACATTTGCTGAGTCACTGCAGAATGCGCTGCCAAACATAAAAGTCGGCTGTGCTCACGGAAAAATGAAATCCGCGGAACTTGACGGTGTGATGAAATCCTTTGCGGCAGGGGAAACGGATGTGCTTGTGTCCACAACGGTAGTGGAAGTGGGGGTTAACGTGCCGAATGCCACCCTGATGATCGTACAAAACGCAGAACGCTTTGGACTATCCCAGCTCCACCAACTTCGAGGACGTGTGGGCAGAAGCAGCTTGAAATCCTATTTCGTGCTGGTGTCCGATACCAAAAACGACGATTCTCTGACGAGGCTTCGTGTCATTAAGAATACCACGGACGGCTTTGAGATCGCAGAACACGATCTTGAACTCAGAGGTCCCGGGGATTTTATTACACAAAGCGGAATGATACGCCAGCATGGTGCGATGGAGTTTCGTCTGGCGGCATCGTGCCGTGATACCGAAATGATTGAAGAAGCAGCGGCTCTTGCCAAAAAAACGATTACAGAAGACGCAACGCTGTGCGCGCATCCCGAAATAAAGAAACGCATCGTACGAATGAATGAGAAGCGATTGAAAATTTCTAATTAAAACTTGAATTGTCAAAACAAAAAACGATATATAATAAAATGAAAAATCACCAATAATGCCAAAGGAATCCCTCTCTCTCAAGTGAGCAGAGGGATTCCTTTCTCTTATCATTTGATATTTTCAATCTGTTCAGCAAGGGCTTTGTACCGCGGATTTTCGTGTAACGACTTGAAAGAATCACAACTCAAGAATCTAATAAGTTTTCCCTTAAGATCGTGATATTCCGCATTTCCGTCGTGTCCGTAACCGAACGGATAATCTCGCAGTAGTGGAACATCCAGATATCGTTTTTTATTGTAGTTTTCTGCCTGTGCGAGAATAAAGGCAACGCCTTCTTCAAGCAGATCGATCGCTTCCTCTTCACGCCCTAATTTTATAAGACATTCCGCCGGGAAGCGATACATGGGATAATAACTATCATGAAACGGCGGTCTGTATTTTTCATCTCCATACATGGCTTCTATCATATTTCGAAGAAACGCATAGCAATATATTGCATCATCAAGTTTTCCTTCTTTCATGTACAAATTCCCAAGCATGGATACTCTGTATCCCAATTTGGATGATAGGGTGTGGATATTGCCGAAAAGCTGCATCCTTTCCCCTTCAGTATCACCGGCAGCATGTTTTAAATCTGTCATAAGGAAACTGCGTATATTATCGACCGTGTTAGGGAAAGTTTCCGCCAAAGCGAAGGCGGCATCCCAATTCTTGCGATAAATATAAATATCGATGATTTTCCGTTTTGCCAGCAACACAAGTCCTGTAGACGAGCTGTATTTAATAACAAGCTCTGCCCATCGAATGACTTCATTTGCAAGATTGTCAATCCCTTTCTGTCCGATGATGGCTTTCAAATCCGATTCATTGTTCTTGATTATCATTGTTCCAAAAGCCATTGCTTCCGACAGAATTGTGTCATTGCTTGGATAAGTACGGATCGCATCACGATATTTATCAAGTATAATCAGGGCTGTCGAACCTTCTTCACCATCCTTGCATCCGTCATATATTTCATGAATTTCTTTCAGACGCTCAGATATCTCTTCCTTGTGCTCTGTACCATATACGCCAAACAGCACGTCGGTTGGAACACCGAACAAATTAGCAAGCGGAACTACCTGTGAAATATCAGGCATACTGGTATCATTTTCCCACTTGGAAACGGCAGGTGCAGAGATGTTCAATTGCTCCGCAAGTTCTTCTTGCGTGAGGTTATGTTCTTTTCGCAGACGTTTAATGATCTGTCCCATTGTTTCTGTCATATAAATTTACCTCCAAGTTTTTATTCCGGTACCGTGTATACAGTATAACATATGTTTGATAAAGATTGAAGATAATAAATCGCAACTTTATATTAACCGTCAGTTAAGTTTTCGATCTGACAGCCAAAATCAGTCCATTTGCGGCAGAAACTTTCGGCATATTGTTTATATAAGAAGGTACAAATTTTTTTGTTTAAAGTTTATCTAATAAATAAAAAAGATAAGGACAACTTCGAAGATTCATCCTTATCTAATTATCAGAGGCTTGTTACCTCTTTTTTTAATTGATGTAATATTTGTGGAACGACAGTTTGGCAATGTATTCCGTGAAAATGGCATTTTCTGCCGCTTCGAGCGGATTTCTGCCGAATGCAATCGCTCCATCTCTGTAGAGGATTGCCGATGGTGTAGCTAAAAGAGTCGTACTGTCCAGGTATTCCGATAGTTCATTCGCACACTCAGTCCTATCCGATTGAACATTTAAAGGAAAATATTGAACGGGAGAACTCGTCGTCTTGTCATGAAGAACCTGATGGGGGATATCTTTGTGAGATCCCGCAAATAAGCCGACGTATTCGGAGGTAAAACTGCATACGGCTCTGCACTCGGTGAAGTTTTCGAAAATCACGGAGTGAACGCTTGGAACCACGGCATTATCGATGGGAAAATCCAACACCGTCAGAGAATCTGCAGACGGGGAATCGTTCAGACTACCAAATGGTTTGTGTATGATCTTGTCTCCACTTTGCGAGAGGGCAGAGAACGAGAGATTCCCTATGGAACAGATGCGATTTCTCTCAAGGGCATAACAAGCGTCGATCAGTTCATTTTTCAGAGAATTTACAGAATTGTCCATACATCGTTTTTAATCAATGAAGTCAAATTCGATATCCTGAATGTG